>QNFD01000014.1 GCA_003645435.1 Gammaproteobacteria bacterium
AACCTCGAGATCATCTTCGATAGCGTAATCGTGGCGTACGATGCGATTCAGCGCGATAGTATTATCGGTAGTTTTTGTTTTCTTTTTTTTGCTCATATCGGTGCAGTTATACTGCCAGCAGGCGGCGTGGCTATTCTCGGTTCAATTAGTTTGGATGACAAGTAAAACCTGCCTTTCAATTTTACTGTACAAGCTATATTATCTCGCTCTTGCAATGGTGACCTGCTTCGGTCCCTTCGTGACGATTATCTGTAAATCCCGCCAGGCCCGGAAGGGAGCAACGGTAGCAGGGACATTGGGTGCGAAGGTGTGCTGATGCAGGTCGCCTCCAAATTCTTAGACACCCGAATGATCAATTTCATAACCATAATTTACCTGCTCCCAGTTAACAGGCGTGCATTAAGTCCGTGCGGGTTAAATTTATGAGTTACCAGGTTCTGGCACGAAAATGGCGCCCCGCCAATTTTCAGCAGATGGTGGGCCAGGAGCATGTGCTGCAGGCGCTAGTGAATGCGCTGGATAGTAATCGCCTGCATCACGCCTATTTGTTTACCGGCACACGGGGTGTCGGCAAGACGACTATTGCACGCATATTCGCCAAGTCGTTAAATTGTGATACGGGTATCACTTCCAAACCCTGCGGTAGCTGTTCATCCTGTACCGAGATAGACGAGGGTCGCAGCGTTGATTTGATCGAAATCGATGCCGCCTCGAGAACCGGGGTCGATGATATGCGTGAACTGCTCGATAACGTTCAGTACGCCCCGACTCGCGGCAGATTCAAGATTTACCTGATTGACGAAGTTCACATGTTGTCAAAGCATAGTTTTAATGCCTTGCTAAAGACGCTCGAGGAACCGCCGCCGCATATCAAGTTCCTGCTGGCCACCACTGATCCCCAGAAATTACCCGTCACGGTATTGTCTCGATGTCTACAATTTAATTTGAAGCGTATGTCGAAACAACAAATCGAGTCGCATTTAAGGTATTTGCTTGACGAGGAGGCGATAGAAAACGACTCGGCTGCTCCCGGGTTACTGGCCAGCGCTGCGGATGGCAGCATGCGTGATGCGCTCAGTCTTCTCGACCAGGCGATAGCTTACGGTGCTGGATCGGTCAAACAGGAAACGGTCGAGACCATGTTGGGATCGATTTCTCGTGACTATCTGATTAATCTCTTCCATGCCTTACTACGGCAGGATGCCGCTGCAATTATCGCCGAATCGAGGAGTATCATTTCGCGCAATCCGGACTATCAACGTGTTTGCGCCGAAATGATCTCTTTACTACAGCAGATGGCGATTTATAAAATCGACGCCAGTATTGAGCCGGAAGACGACATCCTGGGGGAGCATATTGTCGAATTAACCGCGGCCTTATCAAGTGAGGAAATTCAACTCTATTACCAGATCCTGCTACAGGGACGGCATGATTTAAATATCAGTCCGGATGAAGCCGCTGGCTTTGAAATGCTAATGCTTCGACTACTCGCTTTTTCGCCAGATACTATGCAGGTCGAGGCTACCGAGGAAAAAAAAAACCTGTAATTCGACAAACTCCGATAGTTGAGAACACGATACTCGATAAAGAAGATGTCGAACCTCGGCCTGTCGGCAAGGACTCGCCGCATACCGCGAACGAGGCGACTCACCAACAACAAGATGCACCAGAACGGCAAGATGCGCTAGTTCAAAGCGATCAGCCCGCTACAGTAACCGATACCCACCGACCGGTACTCGAGGTGACGGAAGAACCTGGGTCTGAATCCAGTTCAAGCGCTCTTCCTGTGGCTGCTGAGGCGGAATCCGTTGATTCGATCCACTGGTCGACCCTGGCCTACGATCTTGGCCTGCAGGGATTGGCACAGGAAATCGCGGTGAATAGTACGCTCGACAGGCTAGATGATCATAGAATCCGTCTCAGCCTGAATTCTGAAATATTCAAACTGGCAGATTCTCAGATCGAGGACGAAATTAGACAGGCTATCGCATCAAAACTTGGGGTATCATTAAAACTCGAACTAGTGGCGCAGGATCAACTACTGGTGGAGACGCCGCAGTTGTTCTTACAGCGTCGTTTGCAGGAGCGGCGTCTGGCGGCAATCGATGAGATAAAATGGGATAGTACCGTGCGGAAACTGGGCGATGCTTTCGGCGCAGAACTTGTCGAATCCAGCGTCAGAAATATTGATGATAGTGCTATCCCAGACAATGGCGATTAGAACATGCAGTGTTAGAACATGCAGTGTTAAACTGAACGGCTAAACGAGAGGAATGATGATGAAAGGCGCACTCGGCGATATGATGAAGAAAGCGCAGGAAATGCAGGAAAACATGCAAAATGCACAAAAGGAACTGGCCAATAAAGAAGTGACCGGTGAGTCCGGTGGCGGCCTGGTTAAGGTTGTGATGCGCGGAACGCATGAGGTTAATCGAGTCAGTATTGACCAGAGCCTGATCGGCGAAGATAAGGATATGCTGGAAGATCTGGTGGCCGCCGCGATGAATGATGCGGTACACAAAGTAGAAAAAGAAAATCAGGAAGTGATGCAGGGTATGACCGCCGGATTAAATTTGCCCCCGGGATTCAAATTACCATTTTAGTAGTTTGTTTGAAGCTATAGGAATTCCTTGCTATGTCATCGTCCCCATCCCTGGCTGAACTGGTTACCGCGCTCACATGTCTTCCTGGCGTCGGCCAGAAATCCGCGCAGCGTATGGCATTACATTTAATTGAGCGCGATCAGAAAGCTGCGAGCAGACTCGCCAATGCAATGCTTGGCGCCCTCGAAAAAGTTGGCCATTGTAATCAGTGCCGAAATTTTTCAGACACCGATATATGCGGAATTTGTTCGAGTAACAAACGCAACTCGTCCATCCTGTGTGTCGTTGAAACGCCGGCCGACGTGCTCGCAGTCGAATCTTCCGGCGCTTTTCAGGGTACCTATTACGTGTTGCTTGGTCGATTATCTCCGCTCGATGGAATCGGGCCAGGCCAGCTAGGGCTGGATGAATTGGAAAACTATCTGGCGGACGGCAGTGTAGAGGAAATTATTCTTGCCACCAGTGCAACGGTGGAGGGCGATATTACCGCACAGTTTGTCGCCGATATTGCGCGCAAAACTAATATCAAAACCAGCCGCCTGGCACGTGGTATTCCGCTTGGCGGCGAGCTTGAATATGTGGACAGTGGTACATTGTCGCGGGCGCTTTCGGGTCGACAGCAGTTCGAGTAAAGAAATTTCGCAGCACAGAAAGCGGCGAGCAGAGTGACAAACATTAGGAGCAGTGATTATGTCAGATACCATTTTTAGCAAGATCATTCGGCGCGAAATTCCCGCCGATATTGTTTATGAGGATGAAGAAGTCTTCGCCTTTCGGGATATCAGTCCGCAGGCGCCCGTGCATGTTCTGATTATTCCAAAGTTAGAAATTGCTACGGTCAATGACATTCAGCCCGAACATGCCGAACTCATAGGAAAAATGGTTCTGGCCGCACAAAAGATAGCCATGCAGGAAGGTATCGCCGAGGATGGTTATCGGCTCGCAATCAATTGTAACCAGCACGGCTGTCAGGTGGTGTTTCATTTACACATTCACCTGATCGGTGGGAAGCAATTACGCGGTTCTGCGGCCTGAGAACGCTAATCTGTAAGCATTTTAAGGTAATTCTGATACCTGCTATCGGCAATTTCGCCCCGTGTCACTGCCGACCTTACCGCACAATCAGGTTCATTGTGATGACGGCAATTGTTGAAGCGACATTCAGCCGCGAAATGATGGATTTCGCGGAATCCATCGCCTAGCGGCTTATTCCGATCTAGTAAAGGGTTAAAACCACGAATGCCCGGGGTGTCAATCAACTGGCCATTATTAGCCAGGTGGTACAGGCGACTGGTTCTTGTCGTATGCCGTCCTTCTTCGTTGGCCTCGGAAATATCGGCAATTTTGATTTGTTCATCGGGCAACAATGCCTTGGTAATCGATGATTTGCCGACACCCGATACCCCGCTCAGCACAGAACTATTATTGTCGAAAACCGAAGCCAGTCGATCCATCCCATGACCCGATTCGACGCTGATTGATAAAACTGAATACCCCAGTGGCGTATAGATGCTTTCCAGGCAGAAAGGGTCTTCTTCCTGTTCGGCTAGCAGATCTATTTTGTTTAAAATAATGACCGCATTGATGTCCTGTTGTTCGGCCGAGACCAGGTACTGATCGAGTAAAAAAAGATTCGGCTCGGGTTTTACTGCAAGGCAAATCAATAACTGACTAATGTTTGCCGCGACTGATTTTGGTTGGCCGAATCCATCAAGCCGTTGCAAAAAATTATGCCGTGGTCCAATCGCGACAACGCGATACTCGTTGGCAGTGGTATTCTCACAGGTCACGCGATCGCCACATACTATGGTGCCGAGGTTTGATCTGACCTGGCATTCGATTGAACCCATATCCACTATTTCAACAACGATTTTGCCGCCATGATGGGAAATGACGAGGCCTTCTATATAATTTTCGTCATTCGCAGAAATAGCATCCTGAGCTTGCCGGATACGATTTTTCTGAAGTTGACTAAGCCGGCGTCGCGCCACAACAAGTTAACTCGCTTCGCCGGCAACCGATTTTAAATGATCTATGCGGATAGAAGCAGGAGGATGAGAATCGTAAAACATGGAATGTACCGGATCCGGCGTCAGCGTGCTGGCGTTGTCGCGGTACATATTAACCAGGGCGGATATCAGTGCGCGATAGTCGCTATTCGATTTGGCAAATTCGTCTGCTTCGAACTCATGCTTTCTTGACAGGGCAGAAAACAGGGGGCTGACGAAATAGGTAAATACCGGCATTGTCAGAACAAACAGTAACAGGGCCGTATGGGTTGAAGCTGTTTCTACACCCAGAGCCGTATAAAACCAGCTCGATTCCATAAGCCAGGCAAGCAAGGCAAAACCGAGCAGTGTTATAACCAGGGATATAAGCAGTGATTTTTTGATGTGATGGCGTTTAAAATGCCCTAGCTCATGCGCGAGCACTGCTTCAACTTCATCCTCGGACAGGGTTTCAAGCAAGGTATCATAAAAAACGATTCGTTTGTTTTTACCGAATCCGGTGAAATAAGCGTTTCCGTGCGCCGATCTTTTTGAACCGTCGATTACATAAACACCCTCACTTTGAAATCCGCAGCGTTGCAACAACTTGTCGATACGAGATTTTAGAGAAGCATCTTCCAGGGCGCTGAATTTATTAAACAGCGGGGCAATAAAAACCGGCCAGGCCCATATCATCAGCAACGAAAACGTGGTCCACACCAGCCAGGCGTAAAACCACCAGTACTCACCAGCCTGGTTCATTAACCACAATATGGTAGCGATTAACGGCAGACCCAAAATCAACATCAATAGCACGCCTTTAAGCAGGTCAAGCGACCAGGTTTTCCAGTTGGTCTGGTTAAACCCGTATCTTTGTTCTACCACGAAGGTATGGTATAGCGAAAATGGCAAATCAATAATTGAGGTGAGAATGACGAGGGAAGCAATCACTGCGATGCCATTCAGCATTGCTGCAAGCTGATGATCCGCCCACCATAGATCGAGAGCGCTCAGCCCCCCGCCAAGCGTCCAGAACAGCAGCCAGACAGTTTCCCAGGCCAGTGAAACCCTGCCCACACGTAACTTGGTGCAGGAATAATCGGCGGCTTTCTGGTGGTCCTCGAGTTTGATTTTGTCGGTAAATTCCTCGGGTACCTTGCTCCTGTGTAGCTGTATATGATTAAGCTGGCGTTGTGATAGCCACAGTCGAACAGTAACCGAGGCAAGCAAAAAAAATAAAAACAGTAATGTAAAGCTGTGCATGGATCGACCTACCGATTTAAAACTTGCTATAGTTTAACTTATATTTAGAACTTAAAGGAGACTCTGAACAATGCCGATCGATAACAGCAATTTGATTTGGGTAGACCTGGAAATGACTGGTCTCGAACCCCAGCTCGATCAAATTATAGAAATCGCGACGGTTGTGACGGACAAGGACCTCAATATATTAGGTCAGGGTCCGGTTATAGCCATATATCAGCCCCCGGAAATAATGAATGCCATGGACGAATGGAATACAAGTCATCACGGTGATTCCGGTTTGAGCGAAAGGGTGGCCAATAGCGGGCATGGCAGGCTGGAAGCGGAGCGGGAAACCCTGGAGTTCCTGAAACAATACCTGGACTCGGGGAAATCACCAATGTGCGGCAATAGCATTTGCCAGGATCGACGGTTTATGGCGCGGCTAATGCCGGAACTCGAGTCATTTTTTCATTATAGAAACCTGGATGTGAGCACCCTTAAGGAATTGGCCAGTCGCTGGAAACCGGAGGCGATGGAAGGATTTATCAAAAAAGGCGCTCACCTAGCGCTGGACGATGTACTGGAATCGATTGACGAGTTAAAGCATTATCGGGATCATTTCCTCAGGCTTTAGGAGACTGTCGTAAAAGACTGTAGGATGGGTGCAACCCATCGTCTTGGTTTTGTGGCCGTTATTCTGCTTGCGTGCCTATTTCTGATGGGTTGCACCCATCCTACGCATTGCGTGCATTTCCGCCATGGCATGAAACACAATCCAGGCCTTCACGACATCCTCGTGAGGGTAGAGTGCTAAAGTTATCCGGGCTTAGCCCTGTTGCTGGTATCCCGGTTTGTGTGTTTCGAGGGTTAGCTTCAACATCGACCATAAGGGATAAATCCCGCTTAGCAAAACCAGAAATTATGGCACTGAAACTTTTACGATTAAAGACCGGCAGGTTTAATTTTTTGATCTAGAATAAAGGGAGAAGACAAGCATATTTCAAGCCCTTGATAGGCCAGAATTGATTGTTAATTCAGTGATTTATTCCCACTTGTTAATGACATGAGTTAGATTTACTGGGCTATAATATAGATTGATTTATTGAGAAATTTGTCTCATTATGACTGGTTAATTGACGAAGCTGAAAAGTACAGTCGTCAATATTCCAGATACCGTTCATTAATTTAGGATAAAGCCTTGATCAAACAGCGCACTTTGAAAAATGTGATTCGCGCGATGGGTGTTGGACTGCATACCGGCAAAAAAGTCTATTTAACCCTGCGTTCAGCTCCGATTGATTCCGGTATCCGGTTCAGAAGAATCGATCTCGACGAGCCAGTTGAAATACTGGCACATCCCGAAAAAGTTGGCGACACGAACCTTTCCACCACCCTGGTCGAAAACGGCGTTCGAATTTCTACAGTTGAGCATTTGCTATCGGCTATTGCCGGTCTTGGTATCGATAATGCTTACATAGACCTCAGTGCCGATGAGGTTCCGATCATGGACGGCAGTGCCGGACCATTCGTTTTCCTGATCCAGTCCGCCGGCATCGTCGAACAGAACGCACCAAAAAAGTTTATTCGAATCAAAAAGAAGATACGCGTCGAGGACGGCGATAAATGGGTCGAGTTCAGGCCCTTTAATGGTTTTAAAGTTAGCTTTCAGATTGACTTCAATCACCCGCTTTTCACCCACCAGAAACAGACCTGCGATATTAACTTCTCAACGACTTCATTTGTTAAAGAAGTGAGTCGGGCCCGTACCTTCGGATTCCAGAAAGATATTGAATACTTACGCTCCCAAAATCTGGCCCTGGGCGGCAGTCAGGATAATGCTATTGTGCTGGATGATTATCGCGTACTCAACGAAGATGGATTACGTTACGACAACGAATTCGTAAAGCACAAGATTCTTGATTCAATCGGTGATCTATATCTACTGGGTCATAGCTTAATCGGCGCTTTTTCCGGTTATAAATCGGGTCATGCATTAAACAATCGGCTACTACTCAGCTTGTTAGCAGACAAGGATGCCTGGGAAGAGGTAATCTTTGAGGATGCCTCGACGGCTCCTATTTCCTACGCGCAGCCAGTTGAAGCACTCTAGTATCGATCATGAATATTCTCTTCCTGTCATCCAATAAAGGCAAATTATGTAGCCTGGATATAGGCAAGCCACTGCATTTTTTGCTACTGGTGATAGCGGTAAGCGGATTCGGCGCCGGTGCTACTTACCTGGGATACTCACTTAATCCTCCCCAGAATAACCAGGCATTGATCGAGGAATGGGAGCAGAAGATTCACCAGCAACGGGTTCGTCTCGACGAAATCAGACAGGAGTCGGATGCCGATATCGACACGCTATCATCACGACTGGGTCTACTTCAGGCTCATATCATGCGTCTGGATGCCCTCGGTCAAAAACTGGTACATATGGCAAATATCGATAAGGGTGAATTCAATTTTGATAGTACGCCTGCCCTGGGCGGACCCGAGACAGGGTCTCAGCAAGCCTTACAGCCCACCGAGCTTTCATTGGCGATTCAGCGTCTGAGCCTTGAACTTGAAAGCAGGGAAGATCAACTGGCTGTTCTCGAAGATATAGTCATGATCGAAAATTTAAATAAGGAAGTCCAGCCGAGAGGACGGCCCCTGCTTAAGGGTTGGTTGTCCTCGTACTATGGAATGCGAACTCACCCGATCACTGGAAAATACGAGATGCATAAGGGTATCGACTTCGCCGGGAAAATGGGCGGTGAGGTAATCGCCGTTGCCAAGGGTGTGGTCACGTTTTCCGGCAGGCGCTATGGTTTTGGTAATGTTATCGATATTGCCCACGGCAATGGTTACACTACGCGCTATGCGCACAATTCACGACTGATGGTTTCGGTGGGTGATACTGTCGAGAAAGGATTTCAGATCGCTGAAATTGGCTCGACTGGCCGTTCGACCGGGCCACATGTGCATTTTGAAGTACTAAAAAATGGTCGACAGATTGATCCGGTGAAATTCATACGCGCATCGAATTGATAGGTTGTCCTGATTTACATGTTGTCAAGCTTGCTATTTTTCAAATAGCCTCCACATACTAATTTCCCGATCTACCTGGTCGTAAGCCCAATGCTGTCAAAATTTTCCAGAAAAATATTCGGTAGTCGTAACGACCGAATCATCAAGGACCTTAATCAGCGCGTGGTCAAAATTAATGCGTTTGAAGCAACAATGCAGGCCCTCAGCGATGAGCAGCTACAGCAGAAAACCGGCGAGTTAAAACAGCGTTTCGAAACAGGCGAAACCCTCGAACAATTGCTAGACGAAGCTTTTGCCGTCTGTCGTGAGGCATCTGTGCGGGTGCTGGGAATGCGCCACTACGATGTCCAGCTTATCGGCGCAATGATTCTGAACAATAATCAGATTACCGAAATGCGCACCGGTGAAGGTAAAACGCTGGTGGCAACGCTGGCTGCCTACTTAAATGCCCTGGGTGGCAAAGGTGTTCATATTGTTACGGTTAACGACTATCTTGCCGAACGTGACGCGGCGTGGATGGGGCAACTATACAAGTACCTCGGGCTCAGTGTTGGCGTGGTGTTGAGTAGCATGGATTATGATGCCAAGCGTGAGTCCTATAGCGCCGATGTCGTCTACGGTACCAACAACCAGTTTGGCTTCGATTACATGCACGATAATTTGAGCTTCACGTTGGCGGAAAGGGTTCAGCGCGAACTCAATTTTGCGATCGTTGACGAGGTGGATTCGATTCTGATCGATGAGGCCCGCACGCCCCTGATTATTTCCGGCCAGGCCAGTGACAGTTCAGACCTTTATACCCGGATCAATAATATTATTCCAAAGCTGGAGAAAGTGGAAATAGAAGAAGGGCCTGGAGATTACACCGTCGATGAAAAGTCGAAGCAAACCTTTCTAACCGAACAGGGACACGATTCTGCCGAAACACTAATGGTCGAGGCGGGCCTTTTGAATGAGGGAGAGAGTCTTTACGACGCAGCCAATATAATGCTGGTACATCACCTCAACGCCGGTTTAAGAGCACACGCGATTTTTCACCGAGATGTTGACTATATAGTCCAGGATGGTGCGATAGTAATCGTCGACGAATTTACCGGTCGCACGATGGCTGGCAGACGCTGGTCGGAAGGCCTGCACCAGGCCATCGAAGCCAAGGAGCAGGTAAGCATACAGCACGAAAATCAGACCATAGCCTCTATCACCTTTCAGAACTATTTCCGGCTTTACAACAAGCTTTCCGGTATGACTGGTACTGCGGATACCGAGGCTTTCGAATTCCAGCAAATTTATGGTCTCGAAGTGGTTGTAGTGCCAACCAATATGCCGATGATCCGGGAAGATATGGGTGACCTGATTTACCTGACAGTAGGCGAAAAGTTCGCTGCCATAATTGTAGATATCAAGGATTGTGTAAAGCGGGGACAACCGGTACTGGTCGGTACCACTTCTGTTGAAACCTCGGAGCTCCTGTCTGGATTTCTGGATAAGGAGAAAATCAAGCACCAGATTCTGAACGCCAAACAACACGAGCGTGAAGCCAATATTATTGCCGATGCGGGCATACCGGGTACGGTTACAATTGCTACCAATATGGCAGGCCGGGGTACGGATATAGTGCTCGGTGGTAACCTTGATGTTTACATAAAGGAAATCCCGGAAGACCAGCTCGAAAAACGAGAAGCGCTAAAAATCAACTGGCAGAAACTTCATGATGAAGTAATTGCGGCGGGTGGATTGCATATCATTGGTACCGAAAGGCATGAATCCAGGCGTATAGACAATCAGCTCCGTGGTCGTTCGGGCCGGCAGGGCGATCCCGGCTCGACCCGCTTTTACCTGTCGATGGAAGACAGCCTGATGCGCATATTCGCCTCCGAAAAAGTAGCGGGGTTAATGCAAAAGCTGGGCATGGAAGAAGGTGAGGCAATTGAACATCCCTGGGTGAGCAAGGCGATAGAAAATGCCCAGCGCAAGGTCGAAGCGCACAACTTTGATATTCGTAAGCAATTACTGCAATACGACGATGTTGCCAACGACCAGCGCAAGGTTATCTATCGGCAACGGGATGATTTATTGCGTGCAGGCAATATTTCCGAAGCGATCAAGAACATGCGCATGGATGTAATTGAAAATATGTTTCGGAACCACCTGCCGCCTAATTCAATAGAAGAGCAATGGCAAATAGCGGATCTCGAGCAGTCGTTGTCGAATGAATTCGGGGTCGAGTTACCGATTCAGCAGTGGCTTGATGAAGATGATGAATTGAACGATGAAGTGTTGCTGGAGCGAATAGTCAAACATTTCGAGACCGAGTATCGGGCAAAAGTAGATTTTCTCGGGGATGAAATTATCAGCGGCTATGAAAAAGATCTGATGCTAATGGTACTGGATCGACACTGGAAAGAGCACCTGGCAGCGATGGACTATTTGCGACAGGGCATCGGTTTGCGCGGTTACGCTCAAAAGAATCCAGTACAGGAATACAAACGCGAATCTTTCGAAATGTTTACTGATATGCTGGAAGGTATAAAATACGAGGCAATTCAAAGTCTTACCCGTGTCCAGATCAGAAGTGAAGAGCAGGTCGAGGCGCTTGAACAAAGTCATGTGGAGGAGAGTAATATCAAAATGGAACATGCCTCGGCGCAAAGCGCTTTGAGTACAGGTGAGTCTGAGGCATCTGATCATAAGCCCTATGTGAGAAAGGAAAAGAAGCTCGGCCGTAACGAGCCCTGTTGGTGCGGTTCCGGCAAGAAATTCAAGCAGTGTCACGGGAAACTATAATAAATGCCAGTTGGATTGAAAGCCCCCGGCAAACTTCAATCGATCGACGGAATTCGACTGTCGGCAATGCATTGTGGTATCAAAGACGATGAAAACAGAGGCGATCTCGTATTGATCGAAATTAGCGAGGGCGCAAACACTGCCGCGGTATTTACCACCAATAAGTTCTGTGCGGCACCCGTGGTGGTCGCCAAACAACATCTTGCCAAAAACAATCCGGTACGATATTTACTGATTAACTCCGGCAACGCGAATGCGGGCACAGGTGATCCGGGTTATCAGGGAGCTCTTGCCTGTTGTGCCGAAGTCGCTGAACAAGGCGCGGTTCAAAGCACGTCTGTATTGCCGTTTTCGACGGGCGTTATTGCCGCAGAGTTACCGGTGACAAAAATCAACGCGGCGATTCCTGCACTGTTTGCACGCTTACACGAGGATAACTGGCTCGAGACGGCACAGGGAATTATGACGACGGATATCCTCCCCAAGGCGATTAGTGAAACGATACCGCTGGAACAGGGCGGGACCGTAACTATCACCGGTATCGCAAAAGGCTCTGGCATGATCAAGCCGGATATGGCGACGATGCTGGCTTTTGTGGCGACCGATGCTGAAATCGAGCCCACGGTTTTGACACAATATCTTCGACAGGTTGTCGATGATTCGTTTAATTCAATTACTATCGATGGTGATACCTCAACTAACGATGCCTGCGTGCTAATCGCGACCGGGAAGTCGGGTGAATCGATTGAAGCCGGCAATCGGGCCTTTCTGGAGGCATTGACACGGGTATTTCAGCATTTGTCTCAAGCGGTTATTCGCGATGGTGAAGGCGCCACCAAGTTTGTCGAAATTGAAGTCCAGCAGGCAGTGTCCAGGGACGATGCGCGCGAAGTGGGATTTACGATTGCGCATTCACCTCTGGTCAAAACAGCCCTGTTTGCATGCGATCCAAACTGGGGTCGTATCCTCGCTGCGATTGGCAGGGCAAAAATTGAAACCCTGGATGTGAGCAAGGTCGACCTCTACCTGGGAGAGGTCTGTTTGCTCAAAAATGGACTGCCGGACAGTGCCTATCGTGAAGACCTGGGGCAGAAAGAAATGGACAGGGAAGATATCAGGATAACCGTAAAACTCGGGCAGGGTGAGGCCAGTGCGATGATCTGGACCACTGATTTGTCCTATGATTATGTGAAGATAAACGCTGAGTACCGCAGTTGACAAGTTCCCGGTGAAATCGGCTACGGGGACATCAACCCGTTACATACATGTGGTCGCGGCACTCATCTGGCAACCACGGTCCAGCGATTCGTTTTTGATCTCGAAAAGACCTGAAGGTAAACATCTGGAAAATTACTGGGAGTTTCCGGGTGGGAAAGTAGAAACCGATGAATCTCCGCTGCAGGCCTTACAACGCGAACTCATGGAAGAAGTAAATATTATGCCACTGGACGCGAGCCCATATCAGCAGGTTCGACACGGTTATGAAGACCGGAATATCCTGCTTGATGTATGGGAAGTGAAGTCTTTTAAAGGCAGTCCAGGCGCCCTCGAAGGTCAGGAAATCCGCTGGGTCAGGATAAACGAACTTGACCAGTTCCAGTTTCCCGATGCCGATATACCGGTGCTGGATGCTATAGTGAACAACGCATTAATAAAAAGGCAACATCATCCCTGACCTGGGTCGGGTTTTCATCGATTGGCAATGGGTTTAAAAAACGAATCGAATAGCGATGTTTACCCGCACTGATTTCCGGGTAAAATCCAGCACTGGCCGGAATACTGATGCGGAGTAACCGATTAGGTTGTTTTGGGTCCAGCGCTTGCTGATAAAAACCGTTTTCGGCTACGACCTGTTTCGGTGTTGCACTATCTCTAATAACCTTCAAAATCAATTCTATTACAGATTCCAGTTCAAAGTAGGGCGCGGCCCAGCGTTTCAGGTCGTCCACTCGGCGTTCATGGCTCTGGTTAAGCCAGAATCGCAGAGCAGGCAGGTCAAAATCGCAACTTCCTCCCGGAATCGAGGTGCGCTGCTTTAAGGTGGCTAAAAACTCGATATTTCTTAAGTGCTCACCCGGTTTGCCATCCATTTGATGCATGCGCTCAATCGCATTCTTTTGTTTGCTCAGGGTTAGCTCAAGTTTGGATTTGTCGACGCCCTCGTGTGAGGACAATGCTTTCAGCGAGCTGCGGTGACTCTCCAGTTCTTTCATCAACTCCGCCTTGAAATCACCCCGCTCCAGCAAGGCTGTAATCTCGAGTATGCCAAGCAAGGCGCCGTAACCGCTCCAGTCCACCGCCGGGGTTGCGAAATAGTGAATCCGCTTCATCAGTGTCTCTATTCGCAAACACATACGAATACGTTCGTTCAGCGGCTGTTCAAATATTTGATCATTATTTAGCATTTTGCTCTTTAACCTGGCAAGCTTCGATAATTATAGACTAAAAGGCTGGTAACACGGTCAACGGTCTCGCTGCTAAGCGCTGCAACTCGGCAAGCCCGTGATACTGGCTCTCATGGCGCCCCGGATTCAGCCGGGGAACTGCCTGCCAACAGCAGGTAGCGGGTATGCAGGTTGGTCACCTGCTGACCCAGATCCAGATTCGCGTCATTACATATGACATCATCAGCCTGCTCAAGACGTGCATCATTACTCCATTGTTGAGCCAGCATTTTTTGAGCCAGTTCACGGTCTATGTTGTCACGGGAAATTAAGCGTGCGATCTGGGTATCGGGCGAACAATCGATAACCAGAACCCGATCAACCAGGCTACGAAAATTCGATTCGAATAATAGCGGAATCACCACCAAAACATAGTAATTATTGTTGTATTCTTCGATTAACTGCTGGGATTGCCGGTAGACAACAGGATGCAACACCCCTTCCAGCCAGCGTTTTTCAAGTTCATCATTAAAAATCAGGCGCCTCAATTGAACGCGATCAATCGCACGGTTTTTCAGTAAAATTCCGTTACCGAAATGTTGTAATACCTGATCATAAACGGGTTGATCGATTTCAAGTAGTTGTCGGCTGATCACATCGGTATCGACCACGGATACTCCGAGTTCGGCAAACAAATTGCTGACTGTGGTCTTGCCGGAAGCGATACCACCTGTCAGTCCAATAGTAAGCACGGTTGTCGAATCTACAGAATTCTAAAATAAAAAATCAACATGTCCTGACCCCAGAGCAGGGTTAGCCAACCGGCGGCGGCCAGGTAGGGACCAAATGGGATCTGGGTTGCGCGATCGGTTTTCTTCAGCAGGATCATGGTGATACCGATTACTGAACCAACCAGTGAAGAAGTCAATACGATGACGAATAACATTTTCCATCCGGTCCAGGCCCCCAGCATTGCGAGTAGCTTGAAATCGCCATGTCCCATACCTTCTTTACCGGTAACCATCTTGAAGATAATGAAAACACTCCACAGGCTCAGGTAACCGCATATTGCACCGATGACACTGGCCTCGATATCGACAAATACATTGAATAGTCCGAGCAATAGCCCAAGCCAGAGCAGGGGCAGGGTAATGTTGTCGGGTAATATCTTGTGGCCGATATCGATACCGCTCGCCGCTATCAAACACCAGCTAAATAATAGCGCCGCCAGGGCCTGCAGGCTAACACCAAAATGCCAGCCTACCACTAGTGAAACCAGGGCGGTGAATATTTCCACGATAGGATATTGAATTGAGATTGATGTCTTGCACTCGGCACATTTTCCACGCAATACCAGGTAACTCAAGACCGGGATATTTTCAATCGCGCTGATCGCGTGGCCGCAGTTACCACAACGGGACCTGGGCACGGACAGATTGAATTTTTCTTTTTCTGGTTCCTCTGGCTGCTCGAGGAACACCAGGCAATCGCTGCGCCACTCGTTTTGCAGCATTATCGGTAATCGATAAATTACGACGTTGAGGAAGCTACCAACGCATAGTCCGAGGACAAATAGACTGGCGAGATAAAAAGCGGGGAACTGCTCGAATAGCGAAGGTAGATCGGTAATCAAACAAGCATACCTTAAACAACCGATCCCAATTTGAATATCGGCAGATACATGGCGATGATCAAACCACCGACTAACACACCCAGTACAGCCATGATGATTGGTTCGAGGAGGGCAGTGAGGGAATCGACGGCATTGTCAACCTCGGTTTCATAAAAATCGGCTACCTTGGCAAGCATGCTATCCAGTGAACCGGACTCTTCACCGATGGAAACCATCTGAATCGCCATATTCGGAAATAATTCGGTGCTGCGCATCGAGGTTTGTAGCTGCGTACCCTGCGAGATTTCGTCCCTTATTTTCATGCTGGCATTGTAGTAAACAATATTACCAGTCGCACCCGCGACCGACTCCAGCGCCTCGACCAGGGGTACGCCGGCCGCGGACATTGTTTCCAGTGTGCGGGCAAACCTGGCGATAGCGGATTTAGTGGTTATATCACCGATTACCGGTGCCTTCAATGCGGTACGGTCGAAAAATTCCTGCATTTTAGGTGATGTCTTCTTAATTCGTAAAATTGTATAGACAGTGCCGCCAATCCCGCCCGCTATGATCCACCACCATGCCTGCATGAATTCCGATAGATCGATAACAAACTGGGTCAGGGCCGGTAAGTCGGCGCCAAAGGAATCAAACAATTCTTCAAATTTTGGTACCACGAACACCAGCAATATTACGGTTACGACAAATGCGACAACCAGTACCGCAATCGGATACATTAATGCCTTCTTTACCTTGGCTTTCAATGCTTCAGTTTTTTCCTTATAGGTGGCGAGCTTGTCGAGCATGGT
>QNFD01000015.1 GCA_003645435.1 Gammaproteobacteria bacterium
ATATCCGGCCCGGATCGCCTGCCGGGCGGCGTACACAATATTATACTGAGTATTTCTAGCTATTGCCTGGTGGGATTTGCGCTGGTCGACGATCAGCGACGTTACGCGACAATCCTGCTGCAAATCGCACTGGAACTGCTGCTACTGGCACTGGTTTGCTATTTTGGTCTGAAATGGAAAGGCCTGCTACCGCGCTTTACCCAGGCCTTTTCCGCGTTAATCGGGGTGAATGTACTTATCAGCATAGTGAGCATTCCTGCCTACCGGATGCTGGTCCGGGACGACCTTATCGACGGCGAACTCAACCGTATCGCTATAAATATGACAATGGTGATCATATTCTGGAATCTGGTGGTAATGTCGTCAATTTTCAATAAGGCTTTCAACGTAACCATCGTCATAGCAGCTATGATATCGTTTAATTATTTTCTGGTTTACCAGTTTATTGTCGTCTGGTTATTCTGAGAGGCCCACAAAATTGAAAATATATATCCTCGGCATCTGCGGCACTTTCATGGCAGGTATCGCTCTGCTTGCGCGCGAACTCGATATTGAAGTAGCCGGTTCCGATGCCCATGTCTACCCGCCCATGAGCACCCAGCTCAGCGACGCGGGCATTGCCTTACAGGATGGTTATACGGCGCAAAGTTTGCCCGATGATATCGACCTGTTCATCATCGGCAACGCGATATCTCGCGGCAACCCGCAGTTCGAATACATTCTCGACAACAATCTGCGCTACATTTCCGGCCCACAATGGCTTTATGAAAACGTGCTCAAAGATCGATGGGTAATCGCGCTTGCGGGTACCCATGGAAAAACCACGAGCAGCAGTATGCTTGCCTGGATTCTGCAGCACAGCGGCTTGAATCCGGGTTACCTGATTGGTGGTGTGAGCAATAATTTTAGCCAATCGGCGCATCTCGGAGAGAGTCCATTTTTTGTCATCGAGGCGGACGAATACGACACCGCCCTTTTCGATAAACGATCAAAGTTTGTTCACTACCATCCGCGGACGCTTGTTCTCAATAATCTGGAATTTGATCATGCCGATATATTTGATGACCTGGCGGCGATTCAACGTCAATTTCATCACCTGCTGCGAATCATACCGTCTAATGGACTGGTAATTCATAATAGTGATAGTAAGGCTCTCGACGAGGTACTATCGATGGGTTGCTGGACCGAGTGCCTGAGTTTTGCCGCTGAAGATAGCAAATCGGATTTCAGGGTCGATGACGACAACAATTTATACGATCAAAAACAGGATAAAACATATCATCTCGAACTAGCCCAGTGCGGGCTGTTCAATACCATGAACGCGGCCGCGGCCGTGCTTGCCGCCAGGCATGCCGGGGTACCGGTGCAAACCTCAATCGAGGCACTCAAACAATATTCCGGCGTCAAGAGGCGTCAGGAAATAATTGCCGAAATTGATGGCGTTCGCATTATCGATGATTTTGCCCATCATCCAACCGCGATTGAACTCACCTTAAAGGCGCTTAAGGCCGGAACCGCGGGTCGTCTCTATGCGGTAATCGAACTGCGTTCGAATACGATGAAAATGGGAGTGCATGCGGACCGGTTCGCAGCATCGATCGCTTCCGCGGACGAGGTATTAATATGCGAAAACAAGGCCTTACAGTGGGATTTACATGCAATAGCTCAAACAGCGTCTACACTATTAATGATAAAACCAGATATCGATCAGGTGATAGATTACCTGGTGAAAAATACCGAACCCGGTGATCAAATCGTTATCATGAGCAATGGAGGCTTTGATAATATACATCAGCGCCTAATTAACGCCATGCAATCCAGGCTAATGAATGAATAGTACATCTCAGCAACGTCCAACCAAGATCGCAAAATACGAGATAAAACGTCGTATCGGCCGCGGCTCCATGGGCGTTGTTTACGAGGCCTTCGACCCCTTTGTACAACGTACCGTCGCGATCAAGGTTGCACATTCGCAGGATGGCCAGGACGAAGCCGTCACGCGAAAGATTCGCGAGGGGTTTTTCGCGGAAGTCTACAGCGCCGGAAGAATGCATCATCCGTCGGTCATCGGTGTTTACGACGCCGGACAGGAAGACGATTACCTTTACATCGTGATGGAATATGTCGACGGTGTGACCCTGCAGGATTACGTCGTCGGCGACAAAACCCTGACCCCGAACCAGGTCGTGGATGTCATATACCAATGCGCCAAGGGACTCGACTATGTTCACCGCCAGGGCGTGATCCACCGCGATCTCAAGCCCGGTAACATCATGTTGAGTAAGGAGGGCGAGGTGAAAATCATGGATTTTAGTATCGCCCATATCGATGTCGGCGGCGGCGGGCATGAAGGTGATGTACTCGGCTCCCCGATGTACATGCCGCCCGAGCAGGTAACAGAAGAAAAACGCCTGGTGGCACAGTCGGACATCTATTCGCTGGGAGCGTCGATGTACGCGTTGCTGGCGAAAAAAGCCCCGTATAAAGCCAGCAGCCTGGACTCGCTGCTTTACCAGATTGCCAACCTGGAACCAGAGTCGCTGTTGGAAATAAACCCGGATATTCCCGAACATGTTGTCGAAATCGTCAACAAGGCGATGCAGAAAATAATTTACGATCGTCACGAGTCGGCGCAGGTACTGGCTGACGAACTAGGTCGTGCATTCGGACGTTTGCGGCAGGTCGGCCAACGTATCGATATGCAGGCTCAATGGACGGCTTTGCGCAATTTGAATTTTTTCAAGGATTTTAACGACGATCAAATCACCGAAGTGGTCGAGGCGAGTGAATGGAACGACTACCAAAAAGGCGAGGTCATCGTCAACGAAGGAGACAAGGAAACATCTTTCTTCATCGTTATCAAGGGAGGGGTCGAAGTACTCAAAAAGGACAAGGTAATCGGCACCATGAAGCAGGGAGACTGTTTTGGTGAAATAGCTTTTATCACCCAGGCGCCGCGCGGCGCCACTATCATCGCGCGTACCAACGATGTCACGCTGATGAGCGTCAGTACCTCGTTAATGGAGCAGGCATCGGTTGAAACCCAGTTACAATATTACCGTATATTCCTCGAAAACCTGGTTTTGAGACTATCCCAAACAACGGAAAAGCTGGTCGGATCGAAAAAGTGATTTTTAAACCATGAGTCTAAAGACTCTGACAATAGCGATGACCGGAGCCTCGGGCGCTCCTTACACCCTCCGCCTGCTAGAAATTTGCCTGCAAACCGATATCCATATCCAGTTTATCTGTTCCCAGCCGGGACAAATCGTACTGGGCATGGAATCGGACTTAAAGTTGACCGGTTCTCCGCAAAAAATACAGCAGCAACTAACGGCCCGGTTCGATACCGATCCATCCCGCATCAGCGTTTTCGCGAAAGATCAGTGGACTTCGCCGGCAGCCAGCGGTTCATCGGTAGCCGACGCTATGGTGGTTTGCCCCTGTACCATGGGGACGCTCGCGGCTATCGCGGCCGGCACCAGCGAAAACCTGATCCATCGGGCCGCCGACGTCATCATCAAGGAACGAAAGAAATTAATCCTGGTGCCGCGTGAAACACCATTTTCGAGTATCCATCTTGAAAATATGCTCAAATTATCGAATCTCGGTGTCGTTATACTGCCACCCAATCCCGGTTTTTATCAGGGTGTCAACGAGGTCAGTGATATAGTTGATTTTGTCGTCGCCAGGATTCTTGACCAACTGGGTATTGAAAACGAAATATCTCCGCGTTGGGGTAGCCCGGATCACTCTAGTATCGGATAATAGTACCCTAACGATCACAGTCACTTGTTTACATGGCCGAACTGCCTCTATTCCCACTTAAGACCGTAATGCTGCCAGGCAATACCCTGTCGCTGAAAATATTCGAACCGCGTTATCTCGATATGATTGCTCAATGTATGCGCGAAGACTCCACGTTTGGTATCGTTTTGATTTTTAAGGGTGAAGAAACACTTAGCAATACCGATATTCATTCGATCGGCACCACCGCACGAATAAGCGACTGGCAGGACAGGGCCGACGGCCTGCTTGGCATCACCGTGCTTGGGTTAGAGCGCTTCGAAATACTATCCACGCGCATTTTAGACAATGGCCTGACCATGGCCAAAATCACCATCCTCGATGAAAGCGATGAGAACGAGATCCCCGAGCAGTTCTACTATATGCAGGAATTGCTAGATCACATCAGCGCGCAGGAAGGCAGGCCGCCGAGCGAAGATCAGAGCTTTGCTGAAATGATGTACCAGCTCATCTACCTGTTACCGCTGGATACCAACCTCAAGCAACGCTTGCTGGAAATTCCGGATTGCGGTGACCGTGCGCTGATCTTACATGCCGAGCTAATTCGTCTCGGCGTTATTCAATACATCAAGCCAGACGTAGCGGTTGAAGAATAACGGGTGTCCATAAGCTGAAACTAAACCAGGAGGATCTATCCAAATGAACAAGCCTATTATTGTGGGATTATTATTTTTATTCGCCCTGCCGGTTCACGCGGTTGAACTTTCCGGTGTTGTTCTCAAGGACCAGGTCACTGCCGAAAATGGCGAGACACTGGTGCTCAACGGCGCCGGGCTGCGCGAAAAGTTCTGGATCGACGTCTATGTCGGCTCGCTTTACCTGGTAACTAAATCCGATAAGGTTGCCGAGATCCTGTCGGCCCCGAACGCAAGCCGTGTGCAACTAGATTTTGTCTACAAGAAGGTTGCCAGTAAAAAGCTAATCAAGGCCTGGAATGAAGGCTTCAGTAAAAACCAGAGCAGCGAAAATTTGATCGCCCTGCAAGATCGTATTGATCAGTTCAACAGTTATTTCAAGCAAGACGCAGTTGCCGGTGACCAGTTTATTCTTGATTATATTCCCGGCAAGGGTACCACCATCATTAAAAACAATACCGCGCTCGGACTCATTCCCGGGGAAGATTTTAAAAATGCGCTGCTCGAAATCTGGCTCGGCAACTTCCCCGCGGACAAGAACCTGAAGCCTGGTTTACTGGGTCTGAAATAAAAAAAGATTTCCGTTTTTGCGAGAGCATCATTTGTTAAAGCTTAGCTAGTACCTGTTCCGCACTATCGATGGTTTGCTGGATCTGGGCATCGCTGTGCGCGGAACTGACGAAACCCGCCTCGAATGCCGATGGCGCCAGGTTTATCCCCTGTTGCAACATGCCATGAAAAAACTGCTTGAATCGATCGACATCACAGCGGCCAACATCGGCGAAGCTTTTAACGCTGGCCTGATCGGTGAAAAATAAGCCGAACATCGCACCAACCTGATTGGCGCGCATGGGAATCGCATTTCTCTCGGCTGCTTCCAGTATACCCGTAACCAGGCGACGTGTTTTGGTCTCAAGTTCTTCGTAGAAGCCGCGGCGTGAAATTATTTCCAGGCTCTTCAAACCCGCGGCCATCGCCACTGGATTGCCGGCGAGAGTGCCTGCCTGATAGACAGGGCCCGTCGGTGCAATATGCTCCATTATCTCGCGTTTGCCTCCGAATGCGCCTACCGGCATACCGCCACCGATTACCTTACCAAGCGTGGTCAGGTCAGGAGTAATACCATACAGCCCCTGCGCGCCCGTGAGCCCTACACGAAAGCCGGTCATTACTTCATCGAAAATCAGGATTGCCGACGAGGCATCGCAGCAGCGTCGCAGAATGGCCAGGAACCCATCCTCTGGCGGCACACAATTCATATTGCCGGCAACCGGTTCAACGATCACACAGGCAATCTGGTCACCAATTTCGTCGAACAGCGCTTCCACCTGCTGGCTGTTATTGTATTCGAGCGTAATCGTAAAATCGGCTAATGCCGCAGGCACCCCGGGCGAGCTCGGAACTCCGAGAGTGAGGGCGCCGGATCCGGCTTTGACCAGCAGTGAATCGGCGTGGCCATGATAGCAACCTTCAAATTTTACGATCTTGTCGCGACCGGTGTATCCGCGCGCCAGGCGAATCGCGCTCATCGTAGCCTCGGTACCAGAGCAGGTCATACGTACCAGGTCCACGGACGGCAGGGTCGCACAAATTTTTTCCGCCAGATCTATTTCGAGTTGGGTCGGAGCACCAAAACTGAGACCTTTGTGTGCGGTCGCACAAACCGCATCGATGATTTCCTGGTTAGCGTGACCGCAAATCATCGGCCCCCAGGAACCGACATAATCGATGTAGGAATTGCCATCGACATCGATCAGGCAAGCGCCTTCGGCACGATCGATAAATATTGGGGTGCCGCCGACACCGTTGTAAGCCCGAACCGGCGAATTAACGCCCCCGGGGATCACTTTTAGCGCCTGTTCAAACAGCAATTCAGATTTTGACATAGTGTTTCCTGCTTTCTTAATCTAATAGTTACTCATCTTCGTGCATCCAGTAAAATCTTGCCGGCTGGTACTGGCCCATACCGTAACGCGAGGCGTGTTTAAGACTTTGCCAACAATAACTCTGTGCTTCACGGCAGGCGCTCAAGTCATCCAGACCCAGTGCCAGCAATGCTGCCAGACTAGATGAAAGCGTACAACCCGCACCGTAAAATTCCCGCGTTAGACGCGGCCATTCAAATTCTTCAATAATACGATAATTGTGATAAAGCGTATTGATTACGGTATCACCTGCCTCACGTCGACCACTGAGCAAGACATGATCACAACCCATATCCATCAATCCATTCATCATCGCCGCTGGATTATCCGCCTCGGGTAATATCATACCAGCCTCGACAGTGTTCAAGGTCAAGATATGCGCCAGTGGTACCAGCAATTCGCGAGCCGCTTCAATCATGTCTCCTTCGGCCAGTTCCACGCCATTGCTGCTCACCAGCATCGGCTCATAGACAACCGGAATATCGGGGTAGTCCTGCAGGATATCGTGAATCACCTGTACAGCCTCATCACTACCGACGAGGCCAATTTTTATCACATCTACAGGCATGTCCTCGAGCACTGACCGTGCACTCTGCGCAATAATATCAGCATCGATAGGAATCAGACTGGATACCATCTGAGAATCCTGAACACTCAGGCAGGTGATGATCGTGCAGGCGTGACATGCCTGGCTACTAATTGCCTCGATATCGGCTGCTATTCCGGTCGCGCCGGTAGGGTCATGCATCGAGAAGCAAAGTACAACGGGTGGATTTGGGGGATCAGTATTATCCGACACGGCGACAGTTACCCGGGAAAAGCGCGGAGTATAGCTTCAAATGGTCTGGCCGCAAATAGACTTTAATTCTGCACTTGCCGGTTTTTGTATCTACTCTGATTATTTCAGCTTGAAGGAGAACTGGTATCGCCGGGAGGCAATAATAATTAATAGCAATACCGGGATTCCCATCAGTGCGGTAGCCAGAAAAAAATTTGAATACCCGATTGCATCAACCATGGTCCCGGAATAACCGCCCAGTATTTTTGGCAACAGGGTCATCAAAGAAGTAAATATCGCGAACTGCATCGCGGTGAAAGATATGTTGGTGAGGCTGGATAGAAAGGCAACAAAAGCCGCACTGGCGATACCGGCGGACAGGTTATCCGCCGAAATGACGATATAAAGCCAGGTCATATCATATCCTTTCGAAGCCAGCATCATAAACATCAAGTTGGTCGCTGCCGACAACAGTGCCCCTAAAAATAAAATACGCATAACACCATAGCGCATTGACAATATGCCTCCGAGAAAACCACCGGCGATTGTCATCAACAGCCCAAAGGTCTTTACCACAGAAGCAATTTCATTCTTGCTAAATCCAAGGTCTTGATAAAACACATTTGATATCACGCCGAGCACGATATCTGAAATACGATATAGACCAATCAGGGCGAGCAATAACCAGGCCAGCGACAGGCCGTATCGCTCGAAGAAATCTCGCACCGGCATAATATAGGTATGCTCGAGCATCGAGTCGTCCACCAATCCGACTTTAATTAAACCGATCGCCAGAATCCAGGCAACCAGGATTGCCACGGCCAGGCGCAGGCATTCGATGATAAATCCAGCCAGGTACTGATTCGCAAAAAATTGGCCCAGACTGTCTTTGGCCGGGCCTGCCAATTCAGCACTGAAGTAGAAACTGGCAATAAAACCAACAACGGCCGCCAGAAATAGCAGCACAAAACGGCCATAAGCCATGGCACTATAGGAATACGAGCGCATCGCACTATGATTGGGTTCCCTGATAATCAAGGTCGTGGCCACGCCAACCAGCATGGCCAGCGCCATCAGGGCATAGGAATATTGCCACGCCTGGTAAACATAATCCTGACTGCTGGAGCCAAACCAGCTAGCCAGATAAAGCGAACCTGCCCCCGCCAACAGCATGCCAATCCGATAACCGGCAATATAGGTTGCCGACATCAGTGCCTGTAGTTCAACCTCGGCCGACTCGATGCGGTAGGCATCGATTACAATATCCTGGGTGGCCGCCGAGAAACCAAGCAAAACCGCCGCGTACGCCATAATCGTCAAACTGCCGCTGCCCTGCTGTGGATCAATCGTGGTGATCAACAGTAGCGCGTTAATGATTAACAATTGCGCCAGCAGCATCCAGGCACGCCTTCTACCCATTACCCGGGTAAGCCATGGCAGGGGCAATTGATCTACCAGCGGCGCCCACACAAACTTGAATGAATAACCGAGTGCGGCCCAGCTGAAATAAGTCACCACCGCTCTTTCGATGCCGGCTTCGCGTAACCACAGACCGAGCGAAGAAAATATCAGCATCAGCGGAATTCCGGCAGAGAAGCCGAGAAACAACATGGTCACTATGCGCGGATGGGTAAACGTGCCCAGCGTCTCTAGCCAGCCAGGCTGCCTGATATCTTTCACTATTTTAGCGCCGGGGTGAAATCATAATCCATAATCAGGGGTGCGTGATCAGAAAAGCGATCTTCTTTATAAATTGAAGCAGCCTGAATTTTATCTTTCAAGCCCGGCGTCACGATTTGATAGTCGATGCGCCAACCCACGTTCTTGTCCCAGGACTGACCACGATTCGACCACCAGGTATATTGCTCTTCACGCTGGTCAACCACTCGGAAGGCATCAACATACCCAACTCGATCAAATAGATCGGTCAACCACGCCCTTTCTTCGGGCAAAAATCCTGAATTTTTCTGGTTCGGGCGCCAGTTCTTCAAATCGATATTCTGGTGTGCAATATTCCAGTCACCACAGATGATAAATTCCCGGCGCTTACGTCTCAGGGCTTGCAGGTGCAACAGGAAACTGTCCATGAATCGAACTTTGGATTCCTGCCGATGATCCCCCGAAGAACCGGAAGGCGCGTACAGTGAAATAACTGAAAGGTTGCGATAACGATATTCGATGTATCGTCCTTCATTATCGAATTCAGATTCGCCAAAACCGCGAATCACCTGTAGGGGCTGATGCCGGCTGTATATCGCGGTACCGCTATAGCCTTTTTTCTGAGCATCATAATAATTACAAATGTACGATTGCGGATGAAATATCGGGTCCTGCAATTGATCGATCTGAGCCTTGGTTTCCTGCACACAGACAAAGTCGGCGCGTTGTTTGGCCAGCCACTCAAAAAATCCCTTGCGCGAGGCAGCGCGTATGCCATTGGTATTGATTGATATCACGCGCATGAGAACATATCCTGAAACCGCTTTCATTCAAAAAAACAGACGCTATCATACATCAGTTAAGTATGATTAGTGTGCCTGGCAAACATGGAAATCAAAAAAGAGTCTCGTCATTCCGGACAGGGTTTTTTGCTGATCC
Source organism: Gammaproteobacteria bacterium (assembly GCA_003645435.1). The sequence continues at coordinate 9,744 of QNFD01000015.1, forward strand.
GGAATCCATGTTTTTCAACGGCTTACTAGATACCGGCCTTCGCCGGCATGACGGTTTTTAGTTATCAGCAGTGAAATTTTATTAATTTTAATACGGTTCTAATATGCAAGCTTTCCAGTCCGAGTTTCTCGAATATTGCCTGCAAAGGGGCGTGCTGAAATTTGGTGAGTTCACGTTGAAATCCGGCCGCATAAGCCCCTATTTTTTCAATGCCGGGCTGTTCAATACCGGCGCGGATCTTGCTGCCCTGGGCAATTATTACGCCGAGGCGATCCAGCATGCGCAAGTGGATTTCGACCTCCTGTTCGGGCCGGCCTATAAAGGCATACCGCTCGCGGCCATCACCGCAAGTGCCCTCTACCAGCGTCACCAACGCGACATTGCATACGCATTTGATCGAAAAGAAGCCAAAGATCACGGCGAAGGCGGTGTCACTGTGGGCGCCCCAATCCAGGGCCGCGTGATGATCATCGACGATGTAATTACCGCGGGTACCGCGATTCGGCATACCATGCAATTGATCGAGTCCCTGGGCGCCAGCGTCAGCGCGGTCACGATCGCGCTCGATCGCCAGGAAAAGGGTCAGGGGGAACAGTCGGCAATACAGGAAATTGAAGCATTGGGGGTCAAGGTAATTCCGATTATTCGCCTCGTGGATATCCTGCAATACCTTGAAAAGAACAATCAAACCGGGCACCTGCAAGCGGTTAGCGCCTATCGTGAGTGTTACGGTATCGACTGAACTCTGAAGCGCTACCAGGGTCTATGTTTAGCTTCAAGCACCTGGAGAACCGATGAATAAATTAATCATTTTAAGCTGCCTGCTCGCCCTGCCAGCATTAGCTGCGGAAAAGCTGACCGTCGTCAGTAGTCCGCAACAAACCGCGGTGGTTGAACTTTACACCTCCGAGGGTTGCAGCAGTTGCCCGCCGGCCGACCAGTGGTTCGAGGCCCTGATCGATGTGCCAAAGGAGGAACTCGATGTACTGGCGCTCGCCTTTCATGTCGACTACTGGGATTATATCGGTTGGAAAGATCGGTTCGGTAGCCCCAAACACACCAGCCGACAACGCCAATTGGGCGCCAACAATAACCAGGGATCGATATATACGCCAGAGTTTTTCGTCGACGGAGCGGAAGCTCGCGGCACCAGGAATGTTATCGAAAAAATCCGCATCAGCAATAAAAAAACGGCTATTCTGCAACTCATGCTGTCGGTTTCAAAGGAAGGCGAGACCCTGCGGCTCGAGTTGCAAACGGCTAGCGAGGATACCCTTCCCGAAATCCTGCATTCTCGCTTCCTTGTCTATGAAAGCCAACTGTCTAGTGATGTTACGCGAGGTGAAAATTCCGGCGAAACTTTAAGCCATCAGCAAGTAGTGCGCTACATGAGTCCGGCGCTGCGACTCGAAGACAATAGCCGGCACGAGATCAACATAGACCCGGACTGGCAGCTCGCAAATATCGGCATCGCCGCCATGATCACTTCCCCTGGTAACGAAACCTACCTGCAGGCGGTTCACACACCGATCACCGCACTGCTGGCGCAGCAATAGTGAATCGTTGGTAAAGGCCCGACAGGCATGGAAAATCGTTAAAAATGTCCTATGCTCATTGTTAACAAATATTTGCATGCACCGGGACTGGCTTTTGACAGCCGGGGGTGCCAAAACTAGAGAGCACACGACTAGCGCCATGAAGAGTTGCGTTTCGCAAACATACCCACCCCTACCAGGGATTTTACTCTGTGTAATTATGCTCGGCATGGCATCATCTGCCGATGCCGGCAGCCTGTATAAGTGGATCGATGAGAACGGTGAAGTGCGCTATACCGATCGTGTGCCGCAATCCGCGTCGAAAAGACAACAGCAGACTCTGAATGATCAGGGTATAGTAATCGACACCAAAGAAGCCGCCAAACCCCCCGAAGAACTTGCCGCAATCAAACAGGCTGAAAAGGAACGTAAAAAAAGACTACTAGCTGAAAAAAGGGATAATGAAGCGCAACGCAAAAAAGACCAGGCATTACTACTGACGTTTAGTTCGGAGGCAGAACTCGAACTGGCAAAAGATGAACGCATCGAGGTGCTGGATTCAATTATCCAGTTAATCTATAAAAGCATGGCTGGAACGAACAAGAAACTGGTAGAACTCGAGAACCTGGCCGATCAGAATTACCTTACCAAAGGTTTGGAAGTCCCCGGCGGACTCGCGCAAAATATCGAGGTTTTAAGCCGCAAGAACCTTTCGCGCGATAACCAGTTACGCCAGAAACTAACCGAGAAAAACCGGATTGAATCGCAATTCGAAATCGACCTCGCGCGTTATCGGGCCTTGAGTAATTAGCCCGCATGTTGCACGAAGGTTAGTTACCCTTTATCAGGGTGCCGACACCGCTATCGGTCAGTAATTCCAGCAATACCGAATGCTTCACCCGCCCATCGATAATATGACCTGTTTTAACCCCTGATTTTACCGCCTCCAGCGCGCAACCAACCTTCGGCAGCATGCCGCCATGAATAATGCCCTGTTCGATCAGCTGATCGGTTTCTTCTGGACTAATCCCCGTGAGTAACTTTCCCTCGAGATCAAGCACTCCCGCGGTATTGGTCAGCAGTAGCAATTTCTCTGCGCCGAGTACCGTTGCCAGCTTGCCCGCGACCAGGTCGGCATTAATATTGTAAGAAGCGCCATCCTTGCCTACACCGATTGGCGCAATTACCGGTATAAAACCATCGTCATCGAGCATTTGCACTACTGCGGGGTCAATACTGTCGACTTCACCTACCTGCCCCAGGTCCTGATTTTCAGCACCTGCACCGGCCAATTTCATTTTTCGCGCGTTGATCAGGCCGCCATCCTTGCCGGTCAAACCTACCGCCCGGCCCCCGTGCCGGTTGATCAAAGATACGATTTGTTTATTGACCAGCCCGCCTAGCACCATTTCAACCACATCCATGGTTTCGCCGTCGGTGACCCGCATGCCCTCGATAAATCGACTTTCCTTGCCTATGCGTTCGAGCAGTTTACCGATTTGAGGGCCGCCACCATGAACTATAACCGGGTTCACGCCGACCTGTTTTAACAATACGATGTCTTGCGCGAAACTACTTTTTAAATTCTCGTCAACCATGGCGTTACCGCCAAACTTAATCACCACTGTCTTTTGATCCAGCGCCTGAATATACGGCAGCGCCTCGATCAGGATTTCGGCAACATTGCTCTTGGTTACAGTCATACTTCTGGGCCTGCTAGTTTTTCGGGGTTAAACGCTTGTCCGGTAGGGAGTCAGTCGTGTGCATTATAATGATCGGCGAGCAAATCAATAAGCTGTTTCGCAATCGCATTTTTATCATCCAGCGCCAGTAACTGTTGCCCGCCTGGCCACATTACCAGTATTTCGTTGGTATTACTTTCAAAACCGGTTTGTTCGACGCCCACCTGGTTTGCGGCAATCATGTCCAGGTTTTTACGCTTCAGTTTTTCAGCCGCGTTGCGCTCGAGTTCTTCAGTCTCAGCGGCAAAACCCAGGGTAAAGGGTTTACTATCGAGCGCGGTGACTTCACTAACGATATCCGGGTTTGGTATCAGTTCAAGCTGCAGGTTCTGTCCGGATTTTTTCAACTTTTGCGGCGCAACGTCTGCCACCCGATAATCCGCCACCGCGGCACAGGCGATGAATATATCAGCCTGTGATACCTGTTTGATAACGGCATCGCGCATTTCCAGTGCGCTGCCAACCTCGATGCGTTCGACGCCGGTTGGCGAATCAAGACTAACCGGACCACTAATCAAAGTTACCCCGGCACCAGCCTGATGCGCCGCGCGCGCCAGTGCATACCCCATTCTGCCAGTGCTGCGATTGCCGATATAACGCACCGGATCGATCGCTTCATGAGTCGGACCCGCGGTGATCAGGACTCGCTTACCGCTCAATTTACCGGGCTTGAAGTTCTCATCGATGAGAGCCATTATCTCGCCGGGTTCAAGCATCCGTCCGGGGCCCACATCGCCACAGGCCTGCTCACCCTGCGCCGGACCCCAGACCTTAACACCGCGTCCCTTTAGGCGTTGAATATTCTCCTGTGTTGCCTGGTTTAAATACATTTGCTGATTCATCGCCGGTGCGATCGCGACCGCCTGTTTACTCGCCAGGCACAGGGTAAGCAACAGGTTATCTGCATAGCCATCGAGCAACTTGGCGATAAAATTAGCCGAGGCCGGAGCAACCACGATTAAATCAGCCCAGCGCGCCAGTTCGATGTGATCCATTGCCGACTCGGCCTCGGCGTCGAAAATCTCGGTATAGACTTTATGGCCGCTCAGCGCCTGGTAAGTCAGGGGTTGCACGAACTCGGCCGCGGCCGGTGTCATCACCACGCGCACCTCGGCGCCAGCCTTGATCAGCTGTCTAATCAGGTCGGCAGATTTGTAGGCAGCAATGCCTCCGGTAACACCTATTAAAATATTTTTCTTGATGATCGCGTCCATATCAACTATTTTAACTCATGTTTATAGCAGGTAAAGGATTACTAAATGGCTATCACCGACTGGCCCATGGAAGAAAGGCCCCGTGAAAAACTGCTGCTGAAAGGCGCCCCTTCCCTCTCCGATGCCGAATTACTGGCAATTTTCCTGCGTACCGGCATGCCGGGCCTAAGCGCGGTGGACATGTCCAGGCGCCTGTTGACCGAGTTTGGATCCCTACGCAGACTGCTAAACGCCAGCGAAGAAGAATTCTGCAAACAAAAAGGCCTGGGTAAGGCCAAGTACGCGCAATTGCAGGCAGTTTTGGAAATGGCTGGCCGGCATCTGTCTGAATCCATCAAACGCCAGGATTGTCTAACCAGTCCGGCCGATACCATCGCCTACCTGCGTAGCCAGTTGCGCGATCGCCCGCACGAGATATTCGCCTGCGTCATGCTCGACAACCGTAACCGGGTTATCGCATTTCGAGAAATGTTTCGCGGTACTATCGACGGCGCTAGCGTCTACCCGCGAGAAGTTGTAAAACAGGCGCTGGCCGATAATGCCGCCAGCGTTATCCTCGCACACAATCATCCATCGGGCGTGGCCGAACCCAGCCAGGCCGACATTCGCATTACCGAGCGCCTGAAGAAAGCCCTGGCACTGGTCGATATCCGTGTCCTGGATCACGTAATCGTGGGTGATGAAACGCTTTGTTTTTCGGAGCGTGGGCTAATCTAATAGATTCATAGAGTTACTGTCAGTGCTGTCCCGTTCGACTGTAGAGACATGGATTGGTAACGTCTGACTGAGACCGTCATCCGCATGGATGGGGCGGTCCGACGTATCGGTGCCGAGCCTCCATGGATAGATCGGTCCGACGCATCGGCACGGCGTGTCTCAGTCAGACGTTACCAATCCATGTCTCGGGTGAATCGTAACACTCAACTTACAACCTTGTACCATTGCGGTATCTGCCCTGCATCAATCGGCCGGCTCAGGTAATATCCCTGCACATAATCACATTTCATATCTTGTAAGATGTCGTAAACCTCAACGATTTCAACGCCCTCGGCGATGACCTTTAAATTAAGCGTATGTGCAAGTTCGATCGTTGCCTTGACGATTAAACGGTCCTCGGCGTTGGTAACCATGTCACGAATAAACGACTGGTCAATTTTCAGCTTTTCGACCGGCAATTCTTTCAGGTAAGTCAACGATGCCTGGCCGGTGCCAAAATCGTCGATCGATAGCGACAATCCCATTTTCCCGAGTTGGCCCAGAATATCGATTACTTCTTCGGGGTCCTGCATGATCTGGCCCTCGGTGATTTCGAAGACGAGTTGTTGGGGCCGTATATCGTACTGTTTCATATAGGCCTCTATTCGCCGCGGCAAATATTGATCGTGTAAATCAATCATGGAGAGATTGATGCCGATCACGAGCCTGTCGATTTGCAATTCACTGAGCAATTGACAGCTAAACGCAATTACCCAGTTAGTTAATGGCTTGATGAGCTGATTTTTCTCGGCAATTTCAATCGTCCGCTCAATCGAAATATCATGCTTTTCCGGCTCCTTCCAGCGTAGTAAGGCTTCCAGATAAACCGTGTGGTGATCCTCGAAATCAATCACCGGTTGAAACACCAGTTTTAATTCATCTTCTTCGATTGCCTTGCGTAATGACTGAATTATGGTAAAGCCAGAGTAGTCAGTCGTATCCTCATTCGATCGATAGAAAACAATGGGCCATTCGCCTTTTTCGGCCTCGATCAGGGCCTGGCTGGCGTTTCGGTACAGCTGATCCGCATTATTACCATGCTCCGGATAGATTGCGACCCCCATTGCCAGAATGGTGTCTAGCTCGTGGCCATAGACAAGAAATCGATCGGCCAACGCCTCGTACACTTTTTCAACCAGGCTCGCTAGTTGATCCCTGTCGGGCACCTCCAGCAAGGCGGCAAAAATCCCCTTGTCGATACGCGATACGTTGTCCGATTCCCTCAAACCAGCCAGTAGCTTCTCGGTGATTTGTTTGATCAGGGCGTCACCCAGGTACTGCCCCAGCCGGCTGATAATCGTATTTAGATTAGTAATATCGATCAGTATCAATGCGTACTTGCGCCCAGAGCGCTTTCCATCACTGATGGCCTGCATCAGTCGATCCTCGAATATCAGGCGGTTGTTGAGCCCGGTGAGCGGATCGCGTTTGGCCATATTCTGCAGTGC
>QNFD01000016.1 GCA_003645435.1 Gammaproteobacteria bacterium
CGAATTTTGTCGATTGCCGCATCCATCTGCAACTCCCGAATTTTCTGCGTCAGCATGATGATGGTCGCCTGCTCTACGCCAGGTTCGGGTTCTTTTTGAAGAATGGCTTCTATCGATATATCGCTCTCCCCCATGAATCGGGTTATGTCAGCCATTACCCCAGGAATATCATCCACGCGCATGCGCAGGTAATAGGCCGTCGAAACCTTCTCGATTGGCAGTACCGGTATATCAACAATTTGATCGGCCTGGAACGCCAGGTGCGGCACACGATTCTGTGGGTCGGTTGTAATGGTACGGGCGACATCGATAATATCAGCGATAACAGCCGAAGCGGTTGGGTCGGCACCTGCGCCGGCCCCGTAGTATAGCGATGGCCCGAGTTTATCCGCCATCACCAGCACAGCATTCATGACACCATCGACATTCGCGATCAGGCGCTTGTCGGGAATCAAGGTTGGATGTACCCGCATTTCAATACCCTGATCAGTGCGCCGGGCAATCCCCAAATGCTTGATGCGATATCCCAACTGACCGGCATAAACCACGTCCTCGGTGGTAATCTTGCCAATACCCTCGGTATAAACCGCATCAAACTTTAACGGAATGCCAAAAGCAAGCGACGACAGTATGCAAAGCTTATGTGCGGCATCGATGCCCTCGACATCGAAGGTCGGATCGGCCTCGGCGTAACCCAGCGCCTGCGCTTCCTGCAACACGCTATCGAAGTCGCGTCCCTTGTCTCGCATCTCGCTGAGGATGAAATTACCGGTGCCATTAATAATTCCCGCGAGCCACAGGATATGATTCGCACTCAGGCCCTCGCGAATTGCCTTAATTATTGGTATACCGCCCGCGACCGCGGCTTCAAATACCACGTTTACTCCCTTTGCCTGTGCCGCGGCAAATATTTCGTTACCATGTAATGCAATTAAGGCCTTGTTCGCGGTCACCACATGCTTGCCATTTTCTATCGCCCGCAGCACCAGTTCCCTGGCAGGTTCGTAGCCGCCGATGAGCTCGATCACTATATCAACCTCAGGATTATCTACTACCTCAAAGGGATTGGCGGTTAATGGAATGTTTTCAATTTCTGCCGGTAAACCGTTGCTAATAGTCCTGCGTGAAGCATGAATAATTTCGATGTCACGACCCGCCCGCCGTGCTATTTCGCCGGCATTATTTTTCAACACTAAGGCGGTACTGGCACCCACCGTGCCGACACCAATTAAACCTAGTTTCACCGGTTTCAAGTTATATCTCCAGGCTCGTATAAGAGGGGAATTTTCGAACGCGCAACGATAAGTAATGTGTACCCGACTGTCAATCAGAACAAACCGCTGGATTGATCGACACCAGGTTTTCATTTATTCTGCTGCGCATGCCGCTCACCGAAGATAATATTACCAGTCGTTATAGCATTTCAGCTTATAGCCCGGATGGAATAGTCGTTAATAATCAGAATTATCGTCAAAGTCTGGTGCTGTCGGCACAGACGATTAATAGTCCCTGGCCGGTACGTTCGATCAGTGAGCTTGACGAGTCCAGTTTACAAATAGTACTTGATATGAACCCGGACGTGGTTCTACTGGGCACCGGTGAACGGCAAGAATTTCCCGAGGCAAGAATTTTCGCCCTTCTAGGGCAGCAGGGTATCGGTCTTGAGGTCATGAACAACGGCGCATTATGCCGTACTTTTAATATTCTCGTGGCCGAGGATCGTGCAGTTGTAGCCGCTATCATGCTAGCAGGCTAAAACAACATACCGGTTTTAGCCGATAGTATCTTCTCTCGAGTAGCCACTACGTTCGAGTATGCGGCGTAATTTACGTAGTGCATCCATCTGTATCTGGCGGACTCTCTCACGCGTAACCCCAAGTTCGAGCCCGACTTCTTCGAGTGTACCACGCGGATAATTGCGTAGACCAAATCGTCGTACAACGACATCCCGCTGCTTCGGATCCAGTTCATCAAGCCATTTGTCGAGATGATCAATCACCGATTCATCCTGTAAGATAGTCGATGGATCCAGGTTATTATCATCCGGAATTATGTCCAGCAGAGGTCGTTCACCGTCGCCGCCCATCGGAATATCGACCGAGGAAACACGATCAGCCAGGCGAAACATTTTTTCAACATCTTTCACCGGCTTTTGCAGGAGCTGGGCCACGTCTTCAGCGGTCGCTTCCCGATTAAGTTCCTGGGTTAGTTTACGAGCAGCCCGCAGGTAGGTATTAAGCTCCTTTATGACATGAATCGGCAGGCGAATGGTCCGCGTCTGGTTCATCAGGCCGCGTTCTATTGTTTGTCTTATCCACCAGGTCGCGTAAGTCGAAAATCGGAAACCACGCTCGGGGTCAAATTTTTCGACGGCGCGAATGAGACCAAGGTTTCCTTCTTCGATCAGATCCAGCAAGGCCAGCCCCCGGTTCATATATCTCCGCGCAATCTTGACTACGAGCCGCAGATTACTTTCGATCATTTTGTCACGGGATTTGGTATCACCCTTCAAAGACAGGCGCGAGTAGTAGACTTCCTCTTCTGCGGTCAGCAAGGGCGAGACTTCAATTTCTTTCAGATAAAGCCGCGTCGGGTCAGCGTCTGAAGCACGCCGCGAGTTAACTTTCCTGCGCGCATCGGTTTTACGCCGATCGTCTACCTTACCGGCTTCGGTTTCAGGGTCCGCAAGTTCATCGCCATGATCACTCGATTTAACGATGACAGCGTGATCGTCGCCCTCGCTGTCGTCATCGCCTTTGCTTGAATCCTCGTCTTCCACCAGGTCTTCTACCAGTTCTTCTGCTGGTATTTCCGTATCTTCAATGAGGGAGGAATCGTTCGACTTTGTCATTCTTGTTGCTCCAATATGCGATGATTTGATTCATCGCTTCGGCAGATATTTAAGAGGGTCAACCGGTTTACCATTTTTCCTAATCTCAAAATGCAACCTGGTCGAGCCGTTATTACTGCGTCCCATTTTCGAGATTACTTTGCCGGCCTTTACCTTCATGCCCTCGCTCACCAACCTCTGCTGGTTATAGGCATAAGCACTCAAATACGTGTCACTATGTTTAATAATAATGAGGTTACCATAACCAGCTAAACCATTGCCACTATATACTACTTTACCGTCAGCCACGGCATGAACCGGTTGCCCCAGATTGCCGGCAATATCTATGCCCCTTTGACTGAGTTTATTGAGCGCAAAGGTATTTAACACCTTTCCCTCGGTAGGCCATCGCCATTGTACCGGTTTGTTATAACTGGCCGTAGACCCGCTAGACTTTTTCTGGGATGTGGTTTTAGACTGTTTTGTCGACTGGGTTTGCTGGTTACTTTTCGCTTCCGCTTTCCCGCCAGCCGGGCCCAGCAGCTTTAATTGTTGCCCGGGTTGAATCACGTAATTACTGGGAATATTATTCCAGCGCACCAACTGCTCGTAGTCCAGCCCGTAACGCCAGGCAATAGCATAAAGTGTGTCTCCGGATTTTACCGTATACCATCCGGGGCCAACGTTTCTATGCGCTGATTGTGACGTCGTGCCGCAAGCAGTTAACATGCTAAGAATTAACGCTAATTTTAGAATCCGGATAACTGCTTTCATTTTGATTCTATTGATGCATACGGCTCAACTATAATAAATAGCAATGGCAATGATGAGCGCGACGACAATACCCCATCCGATTCTTTCGATATAGGTAAGTAGTTTAGGTTCGATCGTCGGACCAAATTTAGCCAGGCTCCAGGCAACCAGGTAAAAACGAGCACCGCGCCCTACGATTGAGGCCATTAAAAAAGGAATAAAGGCCAGGCCCAGGGCGCCTGCGGAAATTGTGAATATCTTGTATGGTACGGGCGAAAATCCGGCGATTAAAACGGCCCAGAACCCCCATAGCCCAAACCAGGTCGTTACCGTTTCGAAGCTGGATTGATAACCCCAGTCGATAATCAGGGGCTGAACCAGATCGAGCAGAAAGGCGCCGATTAAATAACCGACAATACCACCCAACACCGAACTTACCAGGGTCAGGGATGCAAAGTAAATGGCCCTGGCAGGGTTAGCCAAAGACATCGGCGCGAGCATCACGTCGGGTGGTGGAAATGGCAGGATGAACGATTCCACGAAGCTAAGTCCCGAGAGATACCAGGGCGCATGTTCATTACGGGAAAATTTGATTACCCGGTGATAGAGGTTTTCGAATATTCGCATCAGGCGAGCCCGGGCAACAGGGGCACAAACGATACCTTTTCCAGGGATTCGCCGACCAGGCCCTGGGAGGTATTCTTTATCTGGGTCAGGGTTTGGTTACGGCCATCATCGAAAGGAAAGATCATGATACCGTCTTTTGCCAATTGCTGGGTCAATGCTTCCGGCACTTCACTACAGGCGGCGGTAACTAAAATGCGATCGAAACGATAGCTCAAATTGGGCCAGCCACCATTACCATCGGTGTGGCGCAATTGCACATTGAACAGATCCAGTTCGGCGAGTCTTTTTTTCGCCTGTTTGTACAGCGCTTCGATGCGTTCGACGCTATATACCTGTGGAAAAATATTTGCCAGTACCGCGGTTTGATAACCACAACCGGTACCGATTTCCAGTACCGAGTTTGGCATACCCGGATCTAACAAACGCTGGGTCATCAAGGCTACTATATAGGGCTGGGAAATTGTCTGTCCATATCCGATTGGTAATGCGGTATCCTCGTAAGCCCTGTGGGCAAGGGCCTCGTCTACAAACAGATGTCGCGGCACACGACGTATTACATCCAGCACCACCTTATTATTGATACCCTGGTCCTTCAACCGCCGTATCAACCGATCGCGGGTTCGCTGCGAGGTCATACCGATGCCCTGGTGATTCTTGCTACTAAGGTTCATTCCTGACTAATCCAGTGCTGAAAGCCATTGTTGTAGTGGATTGATGCTCTCGTGTCGGGTTAAATCAATCTGCAGCGGCGTTACCGATACCTGATTGTGTTCGACTGTATAAAAATCGGTGCCGGCGCCAGCGTCCTGCGCCGCACCGGGTGGGCCTACCCAATAAACAGGTGTACCGTGCGGATCCTGCTGCGTTACCATCGATTCCGCCTTGTGACGAAATCCCAGGCGCGTCGCGCGTACAGGCCCGATCTCATCCAGGATCAAATCTGGCACGTTAATATTCAGGATAGTATCGACCGGCAGCGGATCTCTAATCAGGTTCTCAATAATTCGGCGGGTTATTTCAGCGGCAGATTCGTAATGCCGACCCTGGCGGCCGCCTACCAGCGAAACGGCGATAGCCGGCAGACCCAGAAACCTGCCTTCCATCGCTCCGGCAACGGTTCCGGAATATAACACATCATCCCCCAGGTTAGCGCCCGAGTTAATGCCTGAAACCACCATATCCGGTTTTTGTTCGAGCAGACCGGAGATCGCCAGGTGTACGCAATCGGTCGGCGTACCGTCGACGGAAAACGAACCATACTCGGTTAAAGACGCACGTAGCGGACGCTTAAGCGTTAGCGAGTTACTCGCCCCGCTTCTGTCCCTGTCCGGCGCCACTACCGTGATTTCGGCAATTTTCGACAGGTACTCAGCCAGAATCCGAATTCCGGGCGCCAGGTAACCGTCATCATTAGTGATAAGAATATGCATGCCAGGGTAGATCGTAAAAATATGCGGAATAATAAACCAAATCAATACCTTCTAGTGACTTAATTTGCAGCTTTATGCGCGGTTTGAAAGGATAACCCCGGCTACGGTTCTCAAAGTGTGGATTCAGGTATACTATTTCCAGCCTTCGATTAACAGAAGTAGAACCAACGTGAACGATAAATCCAGGAATCCACCCAGTTTTGCCGATTTAATGCCGGGTGTGAAGAAAATCGAAGATGATCGCATCAATCTCTATGATCACAGGAAAAAACCGGCTGCTTTGCCGAAAACCCGACCCCAGACAGCAGATTTGAATCCCGATTTCGCCAGTATCGACTATCGGCAACGATCTGAAATCGCGGAATCCCAGTTCGACGCGGGTATACAGAAAAAACGGCAGCGTAAAATACGACAGGGCCAACTAGCGATAGAAGACCGACTCGACCTGCACGGCTACTACCAAAATCAGGCTATCGCCGCGCTAAACGAATTTCTTCAACAGGCGCTTACGGCAGAACTCAGAATGCTAATCGTGATTCATGGCAAGGGCAATCGTTCAGGTAGTGACGCGGTGCTAAAACCACTCGTGCGGCATTGGCTCGCACAGCAATCGTCGGTGCTGGCCTGGTGTCCCGCGCAACCGAAGCACGGCGGCGATGGCGCCAGTTATGTCTATTTGCGTAGTCGGTCATCATTGTAGTCCGAACTAATCCAGCTACTGAACATACCAGCCTATTTCAGCGGCGCTATAGGCTCCGATCACAACCTGGCCGAGTTTTTCCGGTATTCTGGCCCTGTTGGCGCTTATCGGTATCCTGCCACCCATGACTTCAGCCAGGTATTGTGGATACAAAGGCTCCAGGTAGGGATCTGCAAAACCGCCCGGATGAACCGGCATATTAAGTTGGTCGTACTTATCACTGGCACCCATGGTATGCATGAGTTCATGTGCGATAACAACATTGTTTGAACCATTATAATTTTTACTCGCAAATCCATTGATCAACCCTATCAAACCTCGTTGCAGACCTACCGAGTGACGAAGCGACTTTGTTGTGCCGGTATCGTAATAACTGATGAACAAATTGATATCAAGCGATTCCCTGTGATTGCGATAGGACTGGTACAAAGCCCACCCGCGGAAATGCAGGCTCCACAAAATATTATTCAACACACTGGCTTGCCGGGGTGGTTGCGGGGGTCCCGACTTCAATTCACCACCATAGTTGATTTTGATCGCATCGATAGGAATACCGTAACGTTTCGCCTCTTTGTTGACAAAGTTTTCTATCGGTTTGAAATCAGCCAGCTTTAAACCTTTTATGTACTTATCGGTTGCCGGCCTGCCATCGCCATTGATTGCGAACACCTGCACCTGTAAGGTTTCAGCCCAGCTCGTAACCCTGTCCTCTACCTGATACTCGTGCACTATCACAAATAACAGGATTAACAGTAAGACCAGATAACGGAAATAGCGAAAATTTTTTCTCAATGCGGTACCACCCTGGTGGAATATATGAGCTAGCTAACCAGGCGTTCGGCTTCGTAGAGTGTCTGCATTCCTGCTGACTTTCGATAGGCATTCTCACTCAGGTAGCGTCGCCAGCGCCGGGCATTTGGTTCTCCATGATACAAACCAATAACATGACGCACCATTTTGGTTAACGGCATACCCTGCGCCAGCTGATGCTCGATATAGGGGTAAATCTCATGCAGCAGGGCCTGACGGGATTTAAGTCTCGATGCAGGCGCCTCGAATATCAATTGGTCGACATTATGTAGCAGGTATGGATTCTGGTAAGGTTCTCGACCGAGCATCACGCCGTCAACTCGCTGCAAATGCTGCCGGCATGATTCAAGGCTTTTAACCCCGCCATTAATTATGACTTCGGTATCAGGAAAATCCTGCTTAAGCCGATAAACCCAGTCATATTTCAATGGCGGTATTTCTCGATTCTGTTTGGGACTGATGCCGTTTAGCCAGGCGTTGCGCGCATGTACGATCAGGGCGGCGGCGCCCGCTTCGATTTGTATGGCGGCAAATTGACTAAAAATCATATAATCATCCTGTTGGTCGATGCCGGTGCGATGCTTTACCGTGACAGGCAATGAGCACCCAGACACGAGTGCCTGAATGCAATCGCTCACCAGACCGGGATCGGCCATCAGGCAGGCTCCGAAACTACCCGACTGCACCCGATCACTGGGGCACCCACAATTTAAATTAATATCGTCGTATCCATACTCTTCACAAATTTTCGCGACCCGGTATAGCTGCTCTGGATCCGATCCACCTACCTGTACCGCGACCGGATGTTCTTCTTCACTAAATCCCAGCAGGTAATCCCGATCCCCATGGATAATCGCCGCAGCGGTCACCATCTCTGTATATAGCAGGATATTTTTAGAAAACAGGCGCAAAAAATAGCGGCTGTGCCGGTCGGAACAGTCCATCATCGGTGCGATGCAAAATTTTCGGTTCAGTTTGACCATCGCTCAGGCTAAGCGTTTGACGTCCTGAACATTAGGGATCTGGCCCAGATTATCAATAATTGATACCAGTTCATCGACACCATGAATTTCGATTGTGAGCCTGGTGTAAACCATTTGCTCCAGTTTGTTGGTTGTCGAATTGATATTCAGCAGGTTTATTTTCTGGTTTGCGAGTATGGTGCTGACATCCTGCATTAAACCGGTTCGCTGAAACGCGGTCAGGGAAATTTCCACCGGATAAACCGACTGCGCGTCCTCACCCCACTCTACTTCGATCAGACGCTGGCGTTTTTGTTCTGGCAGCGCCAGCATATTGGGACAGTTATGCTTGTGTATCGTAATCCCTGAATTGATCGTAATAAAACCAATAATCAAATCGCCGGGCACCGGATTACAACAGCGGCCAAATTGCGTCATCAGGTTGCCAACACCGTGAATACTCACCGCTTCCTTGCTACTGGGTGGTTTCAGCTCAGACTTTTTAAGCTTTTTAAATGGATCAACCGATTCTGGTTCGGCCTGTAAAAATCCAATAATTTGCGCCGAGGTAATTAAACCGCGCCCCATGTCGGCAAAAAACTGATCGCTATCATTACGTTTAAAATGCCCGGTGAGTTCTTTTAAACTGGCATTGTGGATCGAATATTTTGTCAACATACGATCATACAAAGCCTTACCATCCAGCAGATTTTGCTCAAAGTCCTGATGATTAAACCAGTTTCGCACCTTGGAACGGGTACCCGCTGATTGTATAAATCCGAGGTTTTTGTTCATCCAGTCGCGGCTGGGTTTACTTTCCCTGGTGGTTAATATTTCAACTTCATCGCCTGTTTGCAGCTTTTTCGTGAGATTGACTATACGGCCATTCACCTTTGCGCCACGACATCTATGCCCTACTTCCGAATGCACCGTATAAGCAAAATCCAGTGGTGTGCCACCCTGAGGTATATCGATAACCTGGCCCTGTGGGGTAAATACGTAAACCCTGTCGCTGGTCAACTCAGTCGATATTTCCGAGATCACTTCCGAGACACCCTCGGCTGAACCGTCGAGCATGTCACGCATGGCCGAAATACTTTTTTCCATGCGCTGATCGAGATTGACACCCTCCTTGTAGCGCCAGTGGGAAGCAACCCCGAATTCAGATTTTTCGTGCATTTCAAAGGTGCGTATCTGTACCTCGACAACCTGCCCGTCATCGGTTACCACCGCTGTATGCAGGGATCGGTAGCCATTTTCCTTGGGGTTAGCGATGTAATCATCAAACTCTTTCGGGATGTGTTGCCAGGTGGTATGCACAACCCCGAGCACGGCGTAACAATCGGCTACTGTATCAACCAGAATTCGTACCGCGCGTACATCGAAAAGCTCATGGAATTCGAGATTTTTCTTTTGCATTTTTCGCCAAATGCTGACGATGTGTTTAACCCGTCCGCTTAGCTTGTGCCTGATATCCTGTTCCAGCAGCAGGCTACCTAACTGGGCGGTGAACTGTTGAATAAATGCCTCTCGTTCACTGCGTTTTTGTTCGAGCAAGGTCGCAATTTTTTTAAAGGCAAGCGGTTCCAGGGCTCTAAAGGACAGGTCTTCCAACTCCCATTTTATCAGGCCCATGCCGAGCCGATTGGCCAGGGGTGCAAATATATCCAGTGTTTCCTGCGCAATACAGCGGCGTTCTTCGTAACTGGTATGTTTCAGGAGTTTCAGATGTTCCACCCGATAACACAATTTAATCAACATAACCCGCACATCGGAAATAATCGCCATCAACAATCGACGCAATTTCTCAGCCTGTTCGGGTGTCTTGAATCTCGACTGGTTGCATTCCTGCAGGTTATGCAGTCTATTAACACCCTGGGTTAAAAGCGTCACTTTTTTACCGAACTGTTTTTCGATATCTGCGGTGTTGAGCACCCCCTGTAACTCCGGATCGCTGAGCAACGTGGCTATCAGGGTGCTGCGATCGGTACCCATTTCGAGCACGCGTTTGGCCACATCGACACTACGAGGCCTGCTTTTATCAACACGCTCAGCATTGAGTGCATAATCGAGAGCGCGCCCTATGTCATCGTCCCAGTTAATTTTTTCACTGATAGATTCAACGAGTTCCTCTCTTTCAGTGGTCATCGATTGACTGTCCGGCATCAGGATCGCAGTATTTTCATCGGGGAAATATTATAGACCTTTCGGCTTACCAGGGTGCCGGCAATTGTCAGTATCAGGCTAGCCGAAAGGAGACTGTAACCCCATAAAGCGGGAGAAAACTGATAATTTATATCAAAGAAGTAGACACTGATAAACCATGCCGAGAGGCTGGCAAACAAAGCCGAAAACAATCCGACCAGACTGCCCATGAGGGTGAACTCGAGCACATTAATCCGATATAGCTGACTGGTTTTAGCCGACATTGCGCGCAATAGCGAAGATTCCATCTGCCGTTCGCGCTTGCCAGTCTGAATTGCCGCCAACAATACGATGAAGGCTGATGCGACCGCAAAAATGAAAAAGAACTCCAGCGCGATCGAGGCGCGGTCGACGATGCCGCGCATGCGCGCCATCAACTCGGTAATATCGAGCAGGGTCAGCGCCGGGAAGCGTGACAGCAGTTGTTTAAGATCGGACTTTTGATCATCTTTGATCAAAGCACTCAATAACCAGGTTTGCGGTAGATCTTCGATGAGCTGGCGGTTGGTGATGATATAAAAATTTGGTTTAAAATTTTCCCAGAGTACCGATCGAATGTTGGTAACAGGCGCCTCGATCACCTCGCTTCCGACCGTAAAAGACAGGATATCGCCGAGATTAATCTGTAGCTTCTGCGCCAACCCCTGTTCTACTGAAAGCTGTGCCCCTGTGTCAGATGAGTCAATCCATTCACCATCAATAACGGCGTTGTCGTCCGGTAAATCCTCGGCATGGCTCAGATTAAAGGTATGCTGTGTGAGATGATGCGCGCGGGGATCGTCGAACTCTATTGTGTCCACGACCTGACCGTTGATATGGGTCATTCGAGCTCTTACGAGGGGATAGGCCGCCGATGAAGATACGTCACGATCGTGCAGAAACTGCTTTATCCCGCTTACATTCCCAGTCGGGATATTAATCAAAAAATAGTTTGGAGTATCATCGGGTAACTGGGTCTGCCAGGAATCCAGCAACTCATTCTTAACCACGACTATGAGCAGTATCGCCAACAACGCCAGGCTGAAACCAGACATCACGAACATCGCCCCGCGCGCACTGGTCTTTAATCGACTCAGTAAATACTGCCTTATCCAGAACCGACGTTTCGTTGTAGACAGGAGTAGTTTTATAATCATCTGAAAGATGAGCGGTAACAACAGGGCAACGAGTAAAACGATAGCAAGGGTAGCAATAGCAAGCGTTGAGTTTTGCATGAGGATGACCAAAACCAGGAATACCGAGGCGATTGCCACGCCAAAAACCAGCAGGTTTCGACGCATCGATCGCGCATCACTGATGTGACGAAAAACCTGCATCGGCGGCGTTGCAATGACATTCACCAAATAGGGAAGACTGAATCCGACGAGGCTGATAAAACCGACAATCGCGGCAATCAGGTAAGGCCTGACGGTGTATACCTGCGGAAGCGACTTGCCGAACCAGCCATCGAGCGCCCATTGCAATGGAAACTGGGAAAACCAGCCCACTCCAATACCAATTATTGTTGCGATTATCCAGATCTTGCCCAATTGCCAGGCGTAAAACCGGTACAATCTGGATTGCGAAATGCCAAACGCCCTCAACATGGCGACCTTGGGTGCCTCCTGGCTTGCTGTATATCGCGCGGTGATAGCTATTGCTACCATCGCGATAACCAGGGTCAGAACAATCGACAGGGCAAAAAACTTGCGCGTGCGTTCCAACGCCTGGCGCATTTCGGGTCGCGCATTTTCCAGGTTCTGAATCCGCTCGGCCTCGGCGAGCCGGGGCCTTAGCCAGGCGGTCAGCTCCGCAATTCGATCCTGCTCGCCGGCAAATAACAGGCGGTACTGGACCCGGCTACCCGCAATCACCAGCCCGGTGCCGGGCAAGTCCTCGAGGTTCATTAATATTCTGGGCGCGAGATTGAACAGGGTACCGCCACGATCAGGTTCATAGCTTAATAACCAGCTCGCCCTGAGCGGCAGGCTGCCAAGCGTCACCGTCTCCCCAAGCAACACAAGTAACTTGGAATCAAGCCAGACTTCTCCAGCCGCAGGACCCCGATCCACCTTGATCCTGTTACCGACCAGTTCTGCAGCCCGTTCCAGTTGCCCCCGCAGAGGATAGTTTTGATCCACCGCTTTTAATTCGACCAGTTGGGCATCATCGTTGATGAAAATGGCCGTGGTCAAACTCGTTGTTGTCGATACCTGTAATCCGATGCTACGCGCCCGCTGCGCATAGTCATCGCTAAAAGGGCGGTTCGAAATAACCACCAGGTCGGCAGCCAGCAGTTCGCTGGCCTGGCGATCCAGTAACAAACTGATACGTTGCGTGATGAGCTGACTCGCATTGACAATGGCAATGGTGATCACGGTGGCGATCAGCATCAGCCAATATGACTGAATCACCGGCAATCCTGATATTTTCACCCCTGCTCCTGATTCTGTAGTCGGCCCGACTCGATTAAAATCTGCCGATCTCCACGCCGCGCCAACTCGGTCTCGTGAGTTACCAGTATTAAGGTAGTACCAGCCTGATCGCGCAGACGAAACATTAATTCCGCTATTTGATGGCCTGTTCCTGCGTCCAGATTGCCGGTAGGTTCATCGGCGAATAATATCTCTGGCTTAACCGCAAAAGCACGTGCTATGGATACTCGCTGTTGTTCGCCGCCGGACAAGAGGTCAACCAGTGTATTTTGTTTTGGTCCGAGCCCAACCTGCTGCAGACTATCCATCGCCCGTTCAGCGGCATCATCTGCACCACCCAGTTCCAGCGGCAACATCACATTTTGTAACGCTGTCGCACCCTGCACGAGCTGAAACGACTGGAATACAAAACCTACCTTGCCGGCACGAATAGCCGAGCGTTGCTCCTCGGTCTTGTCGCCGAGTGATTGCCCCAGTAGCTCTATTTCGCCCGAGGTGATGTTATCCAGACCCGCCATCAATCCTAGCAGAGTAGTTTTTCCCGATCCGGAGGCACCTTTGATAACCAGTGCTTCCTGGTATTCTACATTCAATGATATATTCTGCAGGATATCGAGACTGCCGTCGGGCGTATCGACCGTTTTAGTCACTTCCCGCACCGAGATGCAAAAATTATTTTCAATCATTAGCTTTGTCTTTTTATTGTTGGTTCAGACCCTGGTTTGTGCCGATAATTCAGCCCCCAGAATATTGATTCTCGGTGATAGCCTGAGCGCTGCGTATAATATACCGATCGATAAGAGTTGGCCTGAATTATTTCGCTCCAATATAAGGGCAAGTCATCCACAATCAAGCGTAATCAACGCCAGTATTAGCGGCGAGACAACGTTTGGCGGGGTGCAACGACTGGCGAAATTACTCGATAAACATGCACCAGACCATTTGATTATCGAACTTGGCGGTAACGACGGATTAAGAGGTCTCAATTTTACCCAGTCCGCCGCAAACTTGAGCCAGATGGTTATGCAGGCACAACAACAGGATGTTTCCGTGATGTTGATTGGCGTGCGCATGCCGCCAAATTTCGGTCCTGCGTACAACGCACGCTTTCAACAAATTTTTGAATCGATCTCGCTACAACAGGAAGTTTATTACTTGCCAAGGTTTCTCGAAGGTATTGCGGCCGGCGAAGCCGGCTTGATGCAAAACGATGGCATTCACCCGACCGCCGAGGCACAACCGATACTGGCGAAGAAAGTGTTCGATGCGATGCAACTGGTGTTGAGCAACCATTGATTCAGATTCCCCTCACCCTAACCCTCGCGAGGCGTCGCACCGCCCCAGAGGGGCGAGGGGATAATAATACTCCCTCTCCCTCTGGGAGAGGGCAGGGGTGAGGGTAAGTATCCCTAAAGCAACAGCTCGAGTTCGTGCAAACTGGATATCTGGTATTTGGGATGCGGCAATTCATCCGGCCATGCTGTATCTTCGCGATTAATCCATACGGCCTGCAGACCCGCTTCGATTGAACCGACCACATCGTAGTGCGGATGATCTCCCACATATAGAACGCGATCCACGGAGGCCCCAAAACGTTCCGCCAGGTGATGGAAAATTTGCTTGTCTGGCTTTGCCACCTGTAGATCGGAAGCGCTCACCGCATGTTCGATTAAGTGCCCGAGACCCACCTTTTCGACGTTGGCATTACCATTGCTGATTGCCCCAAGCCGATATTTTGACTGCAGACGTTCGAGACAGGGCAAGACATCATCATAAAAACTAACTTCTTGCCTGGCATCATAGAACACATCGAAGCCGCCCTCTGATACGTCAATTGGGTCGTATTGCGCCTCGATCGCCAGGCGCTTTAAAAATTCCTGGCGCATCAGCGAAAAATCTATCGTAAAACGCTTATCCTGTTCCATAAATTGCTTACGCGTTTCAACCATTTGTATGGCCGTATGGCGTTCGGTGATACGGGGATAGTGGTGTTGTAACCATCGGTACAGGGTTTGCTCGGCGTGTTCAAGGGTTGGCATACAGGGCCACAGAGTGTCGTCCAGGTCGAAGGCAATGATGGTGATATTCTTGAGCATTTAGTTTACAGGAATTTCAACCCAGTTAAAGCGATAACGTTATCGCTTTAACTGGGCGCTATAGTTCATTATTATATCAGACCATTTCATTCTGGTTGCTGTGCATGACCCCTACAAATCGTCATAAAACTCTGTCGGTAACGATTGGCGGCGTCCGCCTGGGAGACGGCGCGCCAATTGTCGTGCAATCGATGACGAATACCGATACAGCAGATATCCGGGCCACGGTCGATCAAATCAAATTATTATCCGATGCGGGTTCCGAACTCGTGCGGGTAACGGTCAATAACGAGGATTCGGCAAAAGCAATTCCCCGTATTGTCGAACAATTAGACGCTCAGGATTACAACGTGCCGGTGATTGGCGATTTCCATTTCAATGGCCACAAATTGCTCAACAAGCACGAGGCCTGTGCCAGGTCGCTGGCCAAGTATCGCATCAACCCCGGTAACGTGGGTCATGGTAAAAAACGCGATATGCAGTTCAGCGATATGATCGAGACCGCGTGCAAATACGACAAGCCGGTCCGTATCGGTGTCAACTGGGGGAGTCTCGACCAACAGTTACTCGCCAACCTGCTCACCAGTAATGCCAACCTTGCCGCCCCGCTTGCCCTGTCTGAGATTAATCGCCAGGCGGTTATCGAATCGGCGCTGAGCAGCGCTAAATTCGCCGAACAAATCGGGCTCGATGCAAACCGGATTGTGATCAGTTGCAAGATGAGCCGGGTTTCCGATTTAATCGACGTCTACCAGTCGCTTGCGCGGCAATCAAACTACGCCCTGCACCTGGGACTGACCGAGGCCGGCATGGGCGACAAGGCGATTGTCGCCTCGACCTCGGCGCTCGCGGTTTTATTAACCCAGGGAATAGGCGACACCATTCGGATTTCACTGACGCCCGAGCCAGGCGCCAGTCGTGAGCGTGAAGTCAAAATTGCCCAACAGATACTGCAGGCACTTGAATTACGATCGTTTACTCCGACCGTAATCGCCTGCCCCGGCTGTGGTCGCACCACCAGCGAATATTTCCAGGTGCTGGCGAAACAGATTCAGCAACAGCTAGACAAGTCCATGCCCACCTGGAAGCACCAGTATCCGGGCGTAGAATCGATGAATGTGGCGGTCATGGGCTGTGTCGTGAATGGTCCCGGAGAAAGCAAACACGCCAACATTGGCATCAGCCTGCCAGGTACCGGCGAGCAACCGGTCGCACCCGTTTATGCCGATGGCAAAAAAACCGTGACTCTAAAAGGCGATAATATTGCCAATCAATTTATGGCGATGGTTAATGACTACGTGGTCAGTCATTACTCGAAGAAATAGATACCGGGAAGTAATAGATACCGGCTTTCGCCGGCATGACGTAGCGGGTTAGTGTCTGATGACAATATTCTCTTGCCAACCCGGCTAGATCGGTTCCAGCGGTGGTGATAACAGATTGAAC
>QNFD01000017.1 GCA_003645435.1 Gammaproteobacteria bacterium
ACTCAATCGTGTTCGTAGCGAGCATGGCAACCAGGCGATCTTCGGCGGGTCATATGGCTGGGCCAGTGCCGGTCGATTCCACCACGCGCTGGGTCAGGTGCATCGATTTTTAAATTGTATCGGCGGTTACGTCTCCTCACTCGCCAGCTATAGCACCGCGGGCGCGCAGGCGATCATGCCGCATGTACTCGGCATGCATTTCCTTAAACTCTACTGGAGTGCACAAAACGCCTGGCCGATGATTGCCGAGAATACCGAAACGCTGGTGATGTTTGGCGGTATTAATCCAAAAAACTCGCAGGTCAGCATGGGTGGCGTTACGCGCCATGAAACTGGGACCTGGCTGCGTAAGTTTGCTGACCAGGGCATGCGCCTTGTCAATATTAGCCCGCAAAGCACCGATGCCTACGAGGGTTCGCAATGGCTGCCGATAGTGCCGGGGACCGACACCGCGATGATGCTGGGCCTTGCCCACACGCTCGAGGTCGAGAACCTGGTTGATCGTGACTTTCTGGATCGTTGCACTACCGGCTACGACCGTTTTAGGGCCTATTTACTGGGTGAATCCGATGGCCAGCCAAAAAGCGCCGGCTGGGCCGCGGGCATCTGTGAAATTGATGCGGAAACCATACGTGAACTTGCTTTAAGCATGGCCCGAACACGAACCTTAATCACGGTTGCCTGGTCCCTGCAGCGCGCACAGCACGGCGAACAACCTTACTGGATGGCGACAACCCTGGCGGCGATGCTTGGACAAATTGGATTAGCCGGTGGTGGTGTTGGTTTTGGCTATGGCGCAATTGGCGGTGTCGGTGTGGCAGTGCGGCGTTTAGGCGGCCTGACCTTGCCGCAGGGCACAAACCCGATCACCGATTTCATCCCGGTAGCACGTATCGCCGATATGCTGTTAAACCCGGGAGCAGATTATGAATTTAACGGTCAGCATCGTCGCTATGCCGATATTCGACTGGTCTACTGGTGCGGCGGTAACCCCTTCCACCATCATCAGGACATTAATCGATTAAACCAGGCCTGGCATCAACCCGAAACCATAATCGTGCACGAACCCTGGTGGACGGCAACCGCAAAACGCGCCGACATCGTGTTGCCGGCTACCACTCCTTATGAACGCGAGGATGTTAGCAGTGCCCAGGGTGATTCATTTCTTTTCCATATGGATCAGTTAATCCCGCCGGTCGGCGAGGCGCGAAACGATTACGATATATTTACCGCCCTGGCCCAACGAATAGGTGTCGGCGAGGCCTTTACCGAGGGACGAGATAGCAACCAATGGCTGCATCACCTTTACGATCAATTCAGGCAGGAGTCCAGTGCCGATGGCATCGATGTACCGGAATTCGAACAGCTCCGTGCTCAAAACTGGGTTGAATTACCGATTGCCGGCAGTCAGTACGCCGAGGTTCCATTCGCGGCCTTCAGGGAAAATCCAGATGCGGCCCCACTCGGTACGCCTTCGGGCCGAATAGAAATTTTCTCGGAAACAATCGACGGCTTCGGCTACGATGATTGTCCCGGCCACCCAAGCTGGTTAGTGCCGGAAGAATGGCTAGGCTCAGATCTGACCGAGCAATTTCCGCTGCACCTGGTGTCGCCGCAGCCCGGCGATAAACTGCATAGTCAAATGGAATGCGCCATCGCGGATGTACCGGGTGCCCGTCCGAGCCCGGTAGAGATGAATGTTGAAGACGCCGCTAAGCGCGGGATTAACGATGGCGATCTGGTGCGGGTATTCAATGCCCGGGGCGCCTGCCGGGCCAGGGCCCATGTCAGCGCGCATATTCGAGCGGGTGTGGTCTCCCTGCCAACCGGCGCCTGGTATGATCCGGCGAGTGACGGCACCGATACCCAGGGCAATCCCAACCTCCTCACCCGCGACAAGGGAACTTCCCGACTCGGCCAGGGTAGCAGCGCGCATACGGCGCTGGTGGAGATAGAATTGTTGGTGGAGTAAAGACTTTTAATTCCTTCTCCCCCTTGGTGGAGAAGGCTAGGATTGCCTACATGGATGTAGCGGTCCGGCGTCCCGGTAAGGAGCGTGAGCAGGAGCGGAAGCTTGAGGGGGCGCAGTCTAGCACTTCCCCCTCACCCCTGCCCTCTCCCCGCGGGGGAGAGGGAGTAATGCGGAGTGATTAAATTCAATGTCAAAAAATAATCGTATTCAGCCGTTGTTTCAACTCGATGGCAAGGTGGCACTGGTCACCGGCGCCAGTAAAGGTATCGGTGAGGCGATGGCGCGTGGGCTTGCCGAATTTGGCGCAAGTGTTGTCGTCAGTAGTCGTAAACAAGAAGCGGTTGATGCCGTTGCCGAGGCGTTCAAGGACGACGGCCTGGAAGCCACCGGCATTGCCGCCAACATGAGCAGCATTGAAGACATTCATGCGCTCGTCGAGAAAACCGAAAAAACCTACGGCGGCATAGACATCATCATTAACAACGCCGCCGTCAATCCGGTATTTGGGTCGATACAAGATACCGACGAACGCGCCTTCGACAAGATCATCAATGTTAACCTCAAAGGTCCATTCGAACTCTGCAAAAAAGCCTACCCAATACTGAAACAACGCGGCGGCGGCTCGATTATCCATATCAGTTCGATTGGCGGCCTGAAGCCCGAAGCGGGTATCGGTATTTACAGCGTGAGCAAGGCCGCGATTAATAGCCTGACCCAGGCCATGGCACAGGACTGGGGTGTCGATAATATCCGCGTCAATGCTATTTGTCCGGGATTGATTAAAACCAAATTCAGCGAGGCACTGTGGAACGATGAAAATATCCTTGATCGATTTATAAAGCACATTCCCCTCAATCGTGCCGGTGTCCCGGATGATATCGCCGGTCTCGCGGTATTCCTGGCCTCGGATGCGGCCGCCTATTGCACCGGTGGTCTATACCTGGTCGATGGCGGTTATACCGCTTAATTACTCTTTCGACACAAATTGTAAGGATTGATGCGCGATACGTTTCGCCTGCCTACGCCGTATCGGCGACTCGAACAAACGCGTGAGTGCCGCCACCAGGATTTCGGCTTCACTATCGTCGAGCCTGGATATTTCTTCACGAACCGCCAGGGCCGTTTTTAACAGGTGAACCGATACGATGTATTCACCCTGTCCATGATCCAGCACTCGCTCGAGCAGGTGACTCATCTGGCGATCGGGATCGTTTGATTTCCAGCGCTCCAGATCAGTCTCGTCGGTGGTAAACCCGGCATTTCGGCCATTGAAGCAAGCCATCTGCAACAATCCCTGCGGCCACAATTCGGGAAATTTTGAACACTGCTGCCGCACTGCATTGGCAAAAGTGAGACCGTGGGTGAAGTCGAGCCAGCCGACATTGCCCGAGACCGTCACATGGGTTTTATATTGTTGCTCAATATCGAAACTTAACAAATTGACTGCATTTGCGAGCAACAGGGCCTGGTAAATTTCCTCGGCCGGGCTGCCACTACTGTCTAGCGTTGCCCGCATCGATTTATCAATACTCTTTTGCCGCCAAAGCTTCGCATCGGGATTTTGGTTCTGATGTTGACCCCATTTATTAAGATAATCCGAATAGGCTCTAAATTCTGGAATCTTATCCTCGCGGCGTGCAAATATGAGGCTACGTACCAGGGAAAGCAACAATGGCTCCATCACCTGCTTACCCAGGTGCTCAATTAAACTCTTCGCCTTGGTCACATAGATCAATGAATGTCCAAAATCGTTGTAATGCGCCAAAGCTGCCGACGAGAGTGCGGGTTCGAAATCAGTAAACTGCAATCCATCTCGAATACCACCGCGAATAGCCGCGATAGCCGCCAACTCATTTTCATTCTCGATGTCCTTCAAAAAAATAGATTCGTCGAACTCTGCCACCCCGCTACTGAATTCATATTCCTTTTCTCTAAGGACATCAAATGCGACATGCGCGACGCTTTCCACCAGGCAAACCAGTTGAAGTTCCTCGTCATCCGCATGTTCTTCGTAAAGTCTTAACCAGTCGGCCATTCCCGCGTAGGCATGGGTCCAGCCAAATTCCAGTCTCTGCCAGGACCACTCGATCGACAGGCGCAATGCATCGAGAGGATCGGCACCGATTTTAATCAGGCGCGCAATTTCACGGGCAATGCGATCGTAGCTTTCATCATCAAAGGCGTCATGAATACTGCTGGTAACGGCTTTATACCTCTCCGCATAGGGCAATTCGGTGATATCGACCCAAATGTCCTCACCACGGGTTTCAACCGGGTAGGTGCGCAGACGATCACCGCCGTAGAGGTTTTCACCCGTAGCCAGATCAAACTTCCAGTTATGCCAGTTACAGGTCAGCGTACAAGCCTGGGAGACGCTTCCCTCGGACAGCGGATATCCCTCGTGGGGACATCGATTGTCACAGGCCATGATGCCGGTTTCCGTATTAAAAAATGCAATTTTGCTTACCAGCGATGCGCACCATTCTGGCTGAATGCTGTTCGAGATCAGACCGTGGCATCGCCAGATGCCAGTGCCTGTCGGGCATTACCGCCTGATTCAATACCTCGGCCATAAAACACTCCTGAATATAGTTTGACAATAGTATACGAGTTAAAGTTAACTTTAAGTCAATGATTATTTTCAACGGGATTAGCGGTCATGCAAAACACAGATAATTACCTCAGTATTGGAGACGCGGCTCGACGCAGCGGCGTCGCTACCTCGACTCTGCGATTTTACGAAACCCGTGGCCTGATACATTCAGTACGGGTTTCTGGAAATCATCGGCGCTATCACCGCGCCATGTTGCGGCGTATATCGATTATCCGTATCGCGCAAACCCTCGGCTTAAGCCTGAGAGAAATCGCCTGTGCTCTCGAAACCCTGCCCGATCAACGCACACCCAATAAAAAAGACTGGGCAAAACTATCAACCAGCTGGGGAAAACAACTCGATGCGCGAATTGCGAGTCTGCAGGATCTTAGAAACAAGCTAAGCGGATGTATAGGTTGCGGATGCCTGTCTTTAAAACGGTGCTCGCTTTACAACGCCGGCGATGGGGCTGCTCGCCTGGGGACTGGACCCCGGTATTTACTCGGTGATGAACCATTGGGTGATTGAATACTAACCCCCTCACCCCAACCCTCGCCCCTCCGGGGAGAGGGTTGGGGTGAGGGGAGAAGGAGTTAAATATCCAACAACAGTTGATCAATGAATAATTCACAGGCTCCTAATGTATAATTGCTGGTAACTGATAAAAGCAGGGGAATAAATTATGGCCGGTGGCTGGTCCCGAGACGGGGCTGTACAGGATCAAATCGACGCCAGCGTAGAAGACGCGGTCGAACGCGCGCGCAGTCAACTACCCAGCGGCGAGAGTTTGAAGTGCTGCGAGGAATGCGATGCCAAGATTCCAGAGGCCAGAAGGCAGGCTGTTCCCGGCGTACGCCTCTGCGTCGATTGCCAGTCTGAGCTCGACGAACAACAGTCGGCCCGCAACAGTTTTAACCGCCGCGGCAGCAAGGATAGTCAGCTCAGATAGTTAATCAGCCTCTGAACTCAAACAGCGCTTTTCGCCAATTCCTGTTTGAGTACTTCAATGCGAGGCCTGGCATCCCGTGCATGTGGGTTTATTTCAAGCAGGCGTTCAAAAGCGATAATTGCGCCTGAGAAATCCTGCTTCCATCCGAGAATCATGCCCAGGCCCCAGACCGCTCCAAAATGTCTTGGTTCCAGAATCAGGGTTTGTTGTATGTCGTCGAACTGGCGATGTAGGGATACACGTCGAGACCGACCCGTTGCTGCGCTCGGCCCGATTCTATCGCGGCCAGGGTTTCAACACTGCGACCGTAATTTTTTGGCCCCGAACATTTATGGTGCGAGATAACCACGGCGGTTGATGCGCGACGCCCAATCTCCAGGGTTTCTTCAATTGCCTCAAGCACCTGGTCGGCTTCGTTACGGATATGTGAAACATAGATCCGGTTATCAAATTCCTTCAATACCGAGGCAATTTCAACTATTTCACTGGTAGTAGATTCGATCGCCGGCGGATAATCGAGACCGGTGCTGACGCCGATACAACCATCGCGTAAAGCACATCTCAGTATCTCTCGCATCGCCTCGATCTGCTTTTTACTCGCGCCCTGCTGCAGCGATTCGCCCATGACGGTGACCCGCATTGAACTATGTCCGGCGAGCAGCGCTAGATTCAGCGCGGCTGGAGCGGATTCAAATTTAGCGCGATAGTCGGCAACCCTGGGGAAAACGAAATCGGATTCATTACCCAGGATTGGAAAAGGCGGAGGGAATCCCTTACCCGATTCAAATGGCGCGAGACTAAGACCACAGTTTCCGGCAATCACTGAAGTGACGCCCTGTGATACCTTGAAACTCATGTCCCGGGTATTGAGCGCCGCCAGGTCGTCATGAGTGTGAACATCAATAAAACCAGGGCTCGCAATATATCCACTGGCATCGATAGTTTCGTCAGCGGACCAGTTTTGAAGCTCACCTATGGCGACTATCCTGTCGGATTCGACTGCAATATCGGCTTTCTTACCGGGTTTACCACTGCCGTCAATAACCAGGGCGTTGATGATTTTGAAATGGCAGCGTCCGGCACCGTTATCGGTATTGTTAGTAATTTTAGAAGCCATCAAATTAACCCACCTGTTGAAATATGAGAGCGCCCCATTGACCCGCAAAATCGCGGGAAAAGCCCTATTTTCCTATCTTGTGCTATATGTTTACTGTCCAGGAGTCGAAAAAAACCTTTTATCGACAACAATTCCAATTCAATCCGGGAAACCCCAATGAACGAAGCGAATCCGTATATAACACCAGATGCCTCACTTGACAATGAGCAAGACGAGCTTTATCAGCCGAGCATATTCTCTTTCAAGGGCCGAATCGGGCGTTTACGTTACCTCGCCTATGGTATCGGTACTTCTTTAATTTTGATGCTAGTGATGATGCCGATCCTCGGCGGTACAATGTTTGCCGGCGGCATGGTTGGCGGTGAAGCCGCAATGGGCGGTCTGGCCATGGGAGCGATGATTTTATTCTACGTCGCCACCCTGGTGTTCTCGGTGATGTTCGGCAAACGCCGACTCAACGATTTGAATCGGAGCGGTTGGTGGTTTTTACTATTCATCGTGCCAATAGCTAATTTCATCATGGCTATTTATGTTATCTTTTTCCCCGGCACAGAGAATTCCAATAACTTTGGCCCGGCTCCGGTTGCTAACACGCTGGGTGTAAAAATTCTCGCCTGGATACTACCGGTAATATTTATCGTCGGCATGGTCGCCGCTATTGTAATTCCGACATTATCAGGAATGACGCCACGCTAATAGGCGCACGAACCTGGTTCCATCATCGGGTAAGCGGATTCGCATCAGCCGGGCAGTCAGAAATATCCTGCCCGGCTAATGAAAACAACTTTCCGCCTTATCTCAGGATCGGCGTCTGCCGGATGTACGATTGAAACAACTTTTACAAACAATTCAACTATTATTAAATTTGAGATAAAACAAGGAGTTAGCCATGAACAACGTTTACGCAGCACCCGAGTCCGAACTTAGATACGAAACCCCGTCTGACCATGCAGGCGGCACCATCGAAGATGCAATCGCCGGTAATATTGAAATCAGTATGACCGGGACCATGGGCGAAGCCTGGAGAAATCTGAAAGGCTTTAAACTTTCCTGTCATGTTGCATTTTTTCTTTATTTTGTCATCGCCATAATTGCAAGCATGATTAGCTACCCGATAATATATGGACTCATATCCATCGGTGCAGATAAGAATACGGCCGGCGCCATCGGTGCACTTCTTCAGCTATTCGCCAGTATCGCGGTGATGCCGATGTTTATCGGAATTCATATCATGGGCATGCGCCACGCCGAACGTAAATCTGTTTCGGCAGGTTCTATCTTTGCCTACTTCGGTAAAATTCCGGCAGTTTTCCTGTGTTATGCCATTATGCTGATAATGATCATACTCGGCACATTTTTACTGGTTTTACCCGGAATCTATTTAATGATTGCCTATATGTTTGCGATGGCACTCGTAGTCGAAAAGAACATGTCGGCATGGCAGGCGCTGGAAGTATCCCGTAAAGTCCTGACGCGCAAGTGGTTTCCGATGTTCGGTGTTTTGCTACTGATGGGAATAATCAACACGCTTGCCATATTTACCCTCGGTATCCTCTGGATATGGACCATACCCTGGTCTGTATTGACGATGTCAATGATTTACACGAAGTTGTTTGGCGCCGAGCCGCATACACTGGCGGATTAGCCCGTATAATGCATGAAGGGAACCAGGTTCAGGTATAAAGGGGGTAAATTTCTTGCTGGACACTAGCTACCGGGTTGAGATTCCAGGCGGCATCGAACTCGAGACGCAGGTAGTGGGACCTGTACCACGCTTTCTCGCATTTTGTATCGACCTTATCATTCGGGGAATTATCCTGTTCGTGATTTCCCTGATCTCGATCCCATTCGGCAAGCTCGGCTTTGGCTTCTGGTTTATCACCCTGTTTTTAGTCGAGTGGTTTTACCCGGTGCTATTCGAGGTATTTAGAAATGGCCAGACTCCCGGTAAGAAGACTCTCGGTATTTCGGTGGTTCACGACGATTTGACACCGGTTTCGTTTGGCACCTCGATGGTTAGAAATTTACTGCGTAGCGTCGATTTTTTGCCGTTTTTTTACCTGTTCGGATTACTCACCATGGTTTCCAATCCGCGCTTTCAGCGGCTTGGCGATCTGGCCGCGGGCACCCTCGTGATCAGCGTTCGCGAGTCTTCAAAACCGGCTGAAATCGATAATATTACACCACAGGCGCCTGCAATCTCCCTGCTGCGAAACGAACAAACTGCGATGGTCGATTTTCTTCACCGCAGCCAGCAGCTTTCACTTCCCCGCCAACAGGAACTGGCCGCTATTCTCGAAGGCGTTACGCATAGTAAAAACGATAACGGCGTCGAACAATTGCATCGCCTCGGCGCCTGGTTCCTGGGTGTAAAATGAAACAACAACTATGTGAACAGGAACATCAGGCCACCTGGAAAATGGTCGAACAATCGCTCGAAAAGCCCGGTTCCGGGCAAAACAGCAAGCTTCTCACCGAAAACTACATGCTTTTAAGCCAGCATCTGGCCCTGGCCAAGCAACGCCTGTACGACACCGCCCTGATCGAACGACTGAACAAACTGGTAATGCGTCTTTACCGCGAACTCTATCGTTACCAGACCGGTTCGCGCCTGAACTATTACCGGTTTTTAGTTCGTGGTTTTCCGCTCTCTATTTACCGTCACCGCGTGTATATAGCGATTGCGCTGCTGGTTTTCCTGCTCCCCGGCCTGATCGCGGGCGGCTGGGTTTACCTGGATGAAAACGCGATCTACAGCATTCTCGATGGATCAGATGTGCGTAAGGTAGAACAAATGTATGATCCATCCGCGAGTAAAATCGGACGCGAACGTGAAGCCGAAACCGATATATTCATGTTCGGGTTTTACATCCAGAATAACATCAGCATCGCTTTCCGTTGTTTTGCGGGTGGCCTGCTCGCTGGCCTGGGGACATTGCTGGTGCTGTTTTTCAATGGTCTTCATATCGGCGCCATTGCGGGCCATTTAACCCGACTCGATTATGTCGATACCTTTTACCCATTTGTAGTCGGTCACGGCGCCTTCGAACTCACCGCGATTGTGTTTAGCGGTGCGGCGGGCCTTAAACTCGGTTACTCAATATTGAATCCAGGTCAGCTTTCGAGGCTCGATTCGTTACGGCTGGCAGGCCGAGAGTCGATACCGATGTTATACGGGATCATCCTGATGCTGGTAATAGCTGCTTTTATGGAAGCATTCTGGTCGGCAAATGCGAGCCTCTCTATTTCGCTAAAATATGGCGTCGGTGCAATATGCTGGTTGCTCGTATTATGGTATTCGATTTCGGGCAGACGATTTGAATCTCGATAAACTACAGTTTCAGGCCCGCGTAAGATCAGGATGGCAAGCGATTGATTTGGGCTACCTGATGGCTAGTGCCTGGTGGCTGCCGCTATTCGTCACCGGCGCCCTGCCCTCGTTGCTATTGTTCATTCTGCTGTTAATTATCTTTTTTGATAACCCCCTGTGGGCCGGCTTTTTTATCTGGTGGCTAAAGCCATTCTGGGAGCGTTTACCGCTTTACTACGCCAGCCGCAGGATTTTTGCCGAGCAGTCGACAATCACTCAAATACTGTGGCAAACCGGGTCGTTGTTTAAAAAAGAGTTGATCCCCTGGTTGTTGTGGCGTCGATTCTCGGTTCAACGAGCGTTTAATGCCCCGGTAACGGTGCTTGAAGAACTAAACCGGGAATCGCGTAAAAAACGCCTAACTGTATTGCATGGAAAGTATAGCGATATTGCCTTTGCCAACCAGGTCATCGGCTTTTTCTTCGAGCTTATCTTCTGTTTCGGTATCGCCGCGCTAATACTCTTTTTCATACCCGAAGATTTCGGCTTTGAAACTTCTAACACGACAGACCAACTCAACCTGGCGCAAGAATGGTTTTATACCTGGTGCTGGTATTTCGCGATAATACTGGTAATGCCATTCCACACCATGGCAGGCTTTGCCCTTTACTTGAATCGGCGTATCGAGCTGGAGGCATGGGATATTGAGATCACTTTTCGAAACCTGGCCCAGCGCAAACGGGATTCATCGAGGTCGGCAGCTAGCCTGGCCCTGGTCGCGTTGCTGACCGGATTAATTGCGATAACCACGCCGTCGGCCAGCTATGCGGCAATCAATCATGACAACGGCTCAGCAAGGCAGCTGATCGACGAGGTGTTGCAGGGAGAAGATTTCGGCCAGGAGAGAACCGTGCGTAAATGGCGTTTCAAAAACCTGGTGGAAGAAAACGAGGACAAGATTCCCGAGTGGTTTATCGATTTTATCGAATGGTGGGAAAATAATATCGACCTGTCCAGCAACGAAGACGGCATAAACATAACCGCGGCATCACTTAAACTCCTGTTGATCGTTTCTTTTATCCTGCTCATAGTCTATGTCTTGTATCGTTTTCGCGGGCCGCTCAGTAGGCTGCAATCGCGTAACAGGACCGAGGCCGCGCCGGAACTCATGTTTGGCCTCGACGTTACCCCCGAGAGCCTTCCCGATGACATACCGGCACAGGTAATGTCGTTCTGGCATGAAGGCCGGCATCGCGACGCTCTCGGCCTGCTGTATCGCGCGACGCTCTCGCGCCTGATCGACCAGCACGCACTGGTTTTCAAGGCCAGTCACACCGAGGCCGAGTGTGCCGCCCTCGTAAGAGCGCGCGGCATCGACGCGCTGAGTAGCTATTTTTCGGGACTGACACGCGCCTGGTGTCATCTTGCCTATGGGCACGAGTTACCCGTAAACGATGCAATGCAAAAGCTATGCGACGGCTGGAACGAGGAGATGACCGATGCGGTCCACTAATGCCTCGAAACTGTGGCTCGGCCTGGGCCTCATTCTAATCGTGTTTCTAGGCTGGGGGCTCTATTCCAGTATCGAGTTTTACGATGAAACCGAGCAGAGCGCCTGGTCCCTAAACGCGTTGCGAAACCCCTACCTGGCTGCTCAACAATTTATGCGGGAAAGCGGCCTTAAGGCGGTGGAAGCAGACAGTTTGATCGGCCTGAATAGCCTGGATGGGGTCGACACGGTGTTGATTACCGATGCCAACCAGGTCGTGAATCCACGCCAGCTCGAGCAGGTACTAAGCTGGCTTGAAAGCGGCGGCACGCTGATCGTCACGGCCAATTCGCTTGCCAGTTCAGAAGACCTGTTACTCAAGGAGTTTAATGTCGAGGTAGCGTGGCCAGACCTGGGCGAGGATAGTGACGATGGCGAATCTGAGGATAAAGAAGTCTCTATCAGTGAAACCATGCGGGAAATCAACCAGCAAATCGAGGACGGAAAATCCGCCGAAGAAATATCGCTATTGCCTGTCAAAGATGAATCTTTGATCAGTATTGATTTTGGCGAGGATATCGGCGTTCTCGAAATCGGTTTTTCCTGGGACAGGGTTTTAACTCACCCCTATATCGATGGGTCCCAGGAAGATGGTGCCGGGACACAGCCGTTTAGCTGGTCGTCCTCGGATTATGGAGTACATATGATGCAATTCGACGTCGGTAGCGGGCTATTGACGATTATTTCGGACCCGACAATATGGACTTCAAGGCGTATCGATCAGCATGACCACGCCTACCTGCTCTGGGTCCTGAGCTCTAAGGAAGGCGATTTTGCGATACTACACCCGAGCCTGCGTGATTCGATCTGGGCACTCATCACGCATAATGCACCCGAACTACTGATCGCCCTGGCATTCCTGATTGTTTTCTGGCTCTGGCGCCAGGGTCATCGCTTTGGCCGTATCGTACCGCG
Organism: Gammaproteobacteria bacterium; assembly: GCA_003645435.1. The sequence continues at coordinate 12,406 of QNFD01000017.1, forward strand.
TGATACCAGCGCGGGTCGGGCCCTGGCTGAGCATTTTTCAGCAACCGCCAATTATCTCTGGCATCGTAAGGCCGTAGATGCGCTGATCGAACCGGTCCGGCAGCAAATACTCCGGCGCGCAAGCGTTGTCCTGCCTGGATTCGTCGCTGCTAACAATGATCCAGAGAGGCAGCTTGAGTTAATCAGCAAGCATTGCGGTATAGAAAAACCTACCGTCGACATGGCCCTCAATGCTGGCGAATTCAACGAAACATCATTTGTACGAACCGTGAAATTACTAAAATACATCGAGCAATCATTATGAATAATCCAGACTCAAATCTCGAAGCCGTATCTTCATCGTTAAACGCTTTAAAAGAACACGTTAATAAACACCTGCTAGGCCAGTCCGGGGTTGTCGAACAGGTCATGGTGGCGATGCTGGCAGGCGGGCATGTGCTGATCGAGGGAGTTCCGGGACTGGGTAAAACCCTGCTGGTACAGGCGCTCGCATCTGGAATCGGCGGTACCTTCAAACGTATTCAATTCACTCCGGATTTAATGCCGGGGGATGTCACCGGTCATATCATGTTTGATATGGCGCAAAGCAAATTCATTTTGAAAAAGGGGCCGGTATTTACCAACCTGCTGCTCGCCGATGAAATAAACCGCGCACCGGCTAAAACCCAGGCGGCATTACTCGAGGTCATGCAGGAATACCAGGTAACTCTCGACGGCAGGACCATGGAGGTAACCAAACCTTTCATGGTGCTGGCAACCCAGAATCCGATCGAACAGGAAGGCACCTACGCGCTACCCGAAGCTGAACTCGATCGTTTCGTGATTAAGATAAATATCGACTATCCCTCGGCGGCAGACGAGGTTTTGCTCGCGACGCAGAACGCATCGAAACCGACTTCAGATATTACCTTGAGTGCGGAAAACCTGATCGACGTACCCACTGCACAAAAACAGTGTGCGCAAATCGATGTCGATGTGAAAGTTGCCGAGTACGCGGTCCAGCTCGCACGCGAAACTCGCAGCACAACGCTGTTACGCCATGGCGCCGGACCCCGCGCCAGTATCGCCCTGCTAAAATGTGCAAAAGCGATGGCGCTTATCAATGGTGAGCATTTCGTCACACCCGACGACGTCAAATCGATGGCGCTGGCGGTTTTACGCCATCGCGTCATTCTCGCCCCAGAGGTCGAAATCGATGGTTTGAATGTCGACGAAGTACTGCGTACATTACTCGAAAAGGTAAACGCACCTCGCTCATGAGACCATCCCGCACGCTTTTGCTATTACTGTTGCTATGGGTAGCGCTGGGTCTCATTACCGCGCTGTCGAATATTTTTGGCTGGCAATACGCGATACAGATCAACCTCGCTTTCTGGTCGTACTGCGTAGTGCTTGGCCTGGTAGCCCTGTTCGATTACTTCATTGCCAGGCATGCACCCAACCTGAAGGTAACCAGGACCGTCGACCCCCACCTGGCGCTGGGTGTACGGCAACGAGTTTTAGTCAAGGTCAGCAATGAATCGGCGAACCGCCAGCTACTCTGGTTGACCGATTCGCCGTCGGCGCAACTGCAAATGCGAGGCTTGCCGGTAAAGGCCCAGTTAGCCCCCGGGGAACATTTCGTCGCGCGCTATCACATCATTCCCCTACAACGAGGTCTCGCCGAGTTTGGCAAGGTCTGCTGCCGGATTATGTCTCCGTTTAAGCTATGGGAAAAGAACACCTTTTACTGCGAACCCGAGCAGGCCAGGATTTATCCCAATTACAAACCGCTTTTTCAGTCATCATTCATCAACAGCGATCTGCTGTATAGCGACTGGGGCGTACGTCTAAGTCAACGCCGCGGCGACGGCACCGATTTTCGACAGCTACGTGATTATCGTACTGGTGATTCACTGCGCCAGATCGACTGGAAGGCAACGTCGAGATTCAACCGTCCGATCTCGCGCGAATACCAGGAGGAACGCGACCAGCAGGTTATCTTTTTACTCGATTGCGGGCGACGCATGCGCGCCCGGGATGGCGACATCAGTCACTTCGATCATGCCCTCAATGCATTATTACTCTCCGCGTTTGTGGCGCTTCGCCAGGGTGATAGTGTCGGCTTACTGAGCTTCGCCGGGCAACCCAGGTGGGTACCGCCGGTCAAGGGCAGGCTTCAGATCAGCCACCTACTCGACCAGATTTATGATCTCGACAGCAGCCTCGCCACCAGCGACTATCTCGAAGTGGCACAGCAGTTGATGACGCGCCAGTCAAAACGCTCGCTAATCATCCTGATTTCATCGATCGAACCCGAGGACAGGGACGATTTGTCGAAGGCTGCAAAAATGCTGTCCCGACACCATCTGGTACTAGTCGCCAGTATGCGTCAACAGGCCATCACGGATACCCAACAGGCTGAGATCGTATCTATCGAGGACGCGTTAAAATTTTGCGGCGCCAGTCAACAGATGAATAAGCAGGCTGCCATGCTCGCTAACCTGAGGAGTGAGAATGTCATCGTTACCGATACCAAACCTTCGCATATGCACTCGGCCCTGATCAGCGAATACATGGCGCTTAAACGAGGCGGCGCTTTTTAATCAGGATGATGGGTTGTACCCATCCTACACTTTTCGGGTTTATTGGTCATTGCGAGGAACGAAGTGACGAAGCAATCTCTAAGAGGGTGATTTTTATCAGAAAGATTGCTTCGCTTCGCTCGCAATGACGTATAAATCAGAGGTTCCCTGTATTGCTTAGCGCCCTACAGATTCACAAAACCGCTCGACCTCCGCTTCACTATTAAAATAGTGAACCGATGCGCGCGCAATTTTCTGTTGCTCAGAGAATTGACTATCTAGCCGCGCACTCGCCGCCGTGGTAACCGAAATATTAATTTGACTGGCGCGTAATCGTGCGGCCAGCTTGAACGCGTCTTCATCCTGCTTGTGGAAGGTCACGATGCCGCATTTATTCTCACCGGGGTCCTTAATGGTGATGCCTTTAATCTGCGCTAACTGGGCGCGTAATTGTTCCGCGAGTTCGACTACCCTGGACTGGATGTTGTCTAGACCGATATCGAGCGCGTAGCGTACTGCGCGGGTTAGCCCGACTCTGCCGGCAACATAGCTTTCCCAGTTTTCGAAACGTTTTGCGCCGGGGGCGAAATCGAAATTGTCCGCATCAATCCAGTTTCCCGAACGCAGGTCGACGAATGGCGGGTCGAGCCTGTCGAGAATAGATCGGCGCACATAAAGAAATCCAGTGCCGCGGGGTCCGCGCAGAAACTTCCGCCCGGTGCCGGTTAACAGGTCGCACTTGATCCGACTCACATCGACAGGCATTTGACCCACCGCCTGACAGGCGTCGAGTAAATAAAAAATGCCATGTTTACTGGCAACTTCACCAACCTTTTCAGCAGGGTTGACCAGCCCGCTTTGGGTTGGAATGTGATTGATCGAAATAAGGCGTGTACGCTCATTGATCATCGACTCGAGTGCTTCAACATCGATTTGTCCGAATTGATCGGACGGAACAATGTCAACCTTCAGCCCACGCCGGCGCGCCTGTTGCAGGTAAGCCAGGTAGTTGGACGCATACTCGCTCGAGTGCGTGAGAATCTGATCACCCGCTTCGAGCGGCAACGAGTAAAACGCCATATCCCAGGCGCGAGTCGCATTCTCGATATAGGCGATCTCATCACGATCGCAACAAAGCATTTCTGCCATCGCATCGTAGAAATCTTCGAGGGTTTC
>QNFD01000018.1 GCA_003645435.1 Gammaproteobacteria bacterium
TGGCCGTGACCGGGCCGCGATGGTAGCCAACGTGGTGACCTTTCGCGGCAAAGGTGCGCTGCGGGCGGTAGGCAAGGTGCTGGGGGCAAGTGAGATCCTGTTGAGTCAAATGTCGAAGATCGCCAGTAGCCGGTACTATCGTGGCGCCGGTACCGAAAATATCGTCAGGGCATTGAAAAACGATTACGAACAGCAAAACCCAGAGGGCAAAAAGATAAGCTGGAAGTTATGGATGCAACTCAGCGATAAGCTGCATAGTTTTCCACGACACCTCGGCATTCATTCGGGCGGTTTCATGCTCGCCGATAAACCACTCAATTGCCTGTTGCCGCAGGAGCCGGCCAGCATGCCAGGGCGTAGCGTGATTCAATGGAGCAAGGAGGATATCGAGGCGCTTGGTTTTTTCAAGATCGATATATTAAGCCTCGGCATGTTGAGTGCGATACAAAAATGCTTTGACTATGTAGATTTTTATTACCAGCAGACGCTGAGCCTGCATACGCTTCCCGACGACGATAAAGCGACTTACCAGATGATTCAGAAAGCTGATACAGTCGGCACTTTTCAAATTGAATCGCGCGCGCAAATGTCGATGTTGCCACGCTTAAAGCCAGCCTGTTTTTATGACCTGGTGATCGAAGTGGCTATCATCCGACCCGGCCCGATTCAGGGTAAGGTGATACATCCTTACCTGGCAAGGCGTGAAGGGCTCGAACCGGTGACTTATGCGGACGAACGACTGCGGCCGATACTCGAACGTACACTGGGTATTGCGATATTCCAGGAGCAGGCCATGCGTATCGCCATTGCAGTAGGCAATTTTACCCCGGGCGAAGCCAATGAGTTACGTAAAAAAATAGGTGCCTGGGGGATTAAGGATTTCAATCGTGATTTATTACCGCTGTTACAAAAGCTTGAAAGTGGAATGCGGCAAAACGGTATCAGTCCCGAATTCGCCGAGCAGATACTCGGGCAGATGAGAGGTTTTGCCGAGTACGGCTTTCCTGAGTCCCACGCGGTTTCTTTTTCACTGATTGCCTATGCCTCCTGTTACCTGAAGTGTCATTACCCCGCGGCATTTTATACCTCGGTGTTGAATTCACAGCCAATGGGGTTTTACTCACCCCATGCATTGCTGCAGAGCGCAAAACGTGAGGGCATCAAGATCTTGCCGTTATCATTGAATTTCTCGAACTGGGACCATGGTCTGGAAAAACCGGCCGATGAGGCGGATTATGCAATCCGACTGGGCTTTCGTCTGGTCAACGGCCTGCCCCAATCGACGGTAGACGGGTTTCTGCAGGTACGATCACAAACAGGACCATGGTATAGCTTTGAACATTTCGTGCGCAGCAACCGGTTAGCGCGAGATGATTTAACGGTGCTGGCTGGCACTGATGTTTTTAATGAGCTGGGGCGTGATCGATCCGATGCAATCTGGCAGGCCGAAGCCGCGCCTTTCCAACCGTTGCTCGATGACCAGGAGACGCCGCTCAGATGGAAAGCGGAACAGTCGCTGGAGCGAATCCAGAAAGACTTCAAATCCTTTAAAACCAGCCTTGCCGACCATCCGGTTGCGGTAATCAAGCAACAGCAATGGCCATTCAGGGTCGCGTTACAGCGTTTTTCACTTTCCAGTGAGCTGACTTCGCTGGCGCCGGATTCGGATGTTTTTGCGTTTGGCATGGTGCTGGTGAAACAGTCGCCGGGCTCGGCAAAGGGCATGGTATTTGTCACCCTGGAAGACGAGAAAGGTTTTTTTAACCTGGCATTTACGCCGCAGATCTATACCCGGTTTTACCGCCAGATCGATCATCAACCTTATCTCTGCGTGGTCGGCAAGCTACAACGCGTAAATGAATCGCACTCGATCCTGGTCAAGCGGGTTTTCGAAGCCGATAACAGTGCCCGCCTGTTAGCAATGCGCGGGCGACATCAAAAGCAAGACGATCAAACCGTGACCCCGATAGAGCTAATCAAACCGCGCGCATTTCATTGACTCCCTACCCCGAAGTTTTAAACGAAGATGATAAAAGAAAGCAGACTTTCACCAATTTTCCATACGGTCGCGAACACAGGTATGCCCATAAAATTCAAACCGACCAGCGCAAGTAGTGCGTAAACCCCGTAGCGCTGGTTGTAACGCATATACTGAATAGCCATCTTGCGGGGTAGAAAGTATGGCAGTATATAGTGACCGTCCAGGGGCCCGATCGGAATCAGGTTAAATAACATCAACAACAGGTTGATCAAAGCCAGAAAAGTAAAAAAGAAATATGGGCCCTGGCCTTGAAGCAGCGACCAGCCAGCCTGCAATCCAAGCTGATAAAAGTTTATCACCACGATTGCAAGTATCAGATTCATCGCTGGCCCCGCGGCAGCAACCCATAGGGTGGCCCAGGGTGAAGTAAATTTGGCGGGATTGGTTGGCACGGGTTTGGCGTAACCGAAGCCGATCAGGACGACCATCAGCAATCCAACAGGATCGATGTGTGCCAGTGGGTTGAGAGTTAAGCGACCTGCTTTCTCGGCAGTATCGTCACCATAAAATTTGGCTACGATGCCATGCCCGTATTCATGAAAAGTCAGTGACAATATCAACGCGGTAATGATCAATATAAACAACGAATATTGTTGCTGTAGCAATAGTTGAAACATTGAACGATTAGCCGAAGTCGATGCGTAATTTAAAAATCATGATTCATTAGGTATATCTTTATTGATCTTATGATCAATATTAGGGTCGCCGAATACTTCATCTTCATCCTCCTCGTCGGGCTCTTCTACCAGGCTGAGACCATCGAAGGCGTCTTCACCGCCACCGCTAGCCTCGCCTTTTTTACCAAGCTCAATGCGAAGCCGTAAATTATTTTCGGCATCCGCGTTTTTGAGGGCCTCTTCAAGAGTGATCTTGCCATCATTATACAGATGATAGAGCGCGGTATCGAAGGTTTGCATGCCCATGCCCTCGGACTTCTGCATTACTTCCTTAATTTCGGTGACCGCACCCTTCAGAATTAAATCGGCGACACGACCCGAATTCAACAGAATCTCAATAGCGGCACAGCGTTTATCGTCGACCGTGCGAATTAAGCGTTGTGATACGAATGCCTGTAGATTAATCGACAAATCACTGAGCAACTGTGTTCGACGTTCCTCGGGGAAGAAATTTATTATCCGATCGAGTGCCTGATTGGCGTTGTTGGCGTGTAGTGTGGAAATAGCCAGGTGACCGGTCTCGGCAAATGCGAGCGCATGTTCCATGGTTTCGCGATCGCGAATCTCACCGATTAGGATAACATCCGGTGCCTGCCGCAGGGTATTTTTGAGGGCATCGGCGAAGGAGTCGGTGTCGACGCCGACTTCACGCTGGTTAATGATACAACCCTTATGCGGATGGATGTATTCGATAGGGTCCTCGATGGTGATGATATGACCCCGGGAGTTAATATTGCGATGATTAATCAGGGCGGCGAGTGAAGTTGACTTACCCGACCCCGTTCCACCGACAAATAGAACTAAACCGCGCTTGGCCATAACGACCTTGGTGAGCACCTCCGGTAGTCCCAGGTCTTCGATTAGAGGTATCTCCGTAACGATATTGCGGATTACCATTGCCGTTTCATTTCGCTGTTTGAATATATTAACGCGGAAACGGCCAATTTCGTGCAGCGATAGCGCCAGGTTCATTTCCGGTTTTTCGCTAAATTCCTTTTTTTGCTTTTCATTCATGATTTCCAGCGCCAGGGTGTTAACCCAACCGGCTGGCGCAGGATCTTTACCCAGCGGTGTTAGTACGCCATTGAATTTTCCGCTTACGCGCGCGCCGGTCGAAAAATACAGGTCGGAGCCGTCTTTTTCGGCAAGAATTTTTAGATAGGGAGTTACTTTCATAAATTTGGCTTCGATGCTGGTGAACGGAATAATTATAGCTTAAGTATGCAATGAACAATATTACATAAGTCGTTGTAAATCATGAAAACCGACTATAATCTTTCTGTTCGGGTTTATTTTAAACATTGATTAAATGTTTGATTCTGAAACATAGACTTTAGTACAAAAAGGAATGGTTATTGAATCTTAAGCGCTCTTGTTAGCATAGATTTCCTGGCGGTTCTGGGCTATAGCCCAGGTTTTGTAGTCGAATCCCGACGAAATCGAGCGTCCATAGTAACAATTAAGCCGCTCCTGATTCGTTAGCGTGTCGTTTTAAATATCAATTAAGGTAAGAATGTAGTGTCGCAGGACTTGATAAGCCGATATAACCATACCGTTCGAATTCCGTTTCATAACAATGAAATGGAGACCCGGTATCAACAGACGCACCAATCCCCGAGCCGCCGTTCGGGCGTGTTTGCTTTTGGCATCTTATTGATACTCAACCTGGTTTTTGCCTACCTTGAATATCGGGCTTTCGGCCTCGAAATCTCGGAACCTCTGTATGGTTACCTTGCGGTGTCGGCATTGGCGCTGGTTAATCTACTACTCTGTCAGCTACAGCCGAATTCCTACCAGCTTGGTTTACGCTTAATAATAAACGGTGTAGCCAGTATGAGTTGTGTAATCTGGGCGGTTTATCTGCAGAAATATAGCGCCTACCATTCGCTTGAATTCAGTTTGCTGATCGTCTGGCTAGGTTGTTTGAACGTTACCCGTGCTCTCAATACTATCCTGACAGCCGTGGTGATGGCTGCTGGATTTATTTTCGTCCTGTACCTGACCGAAATCTCCAGTTTCTGGATTGGCCTGGTTACGATTATGTTGCTAGCTGCCGTGGTTGTCAGCGCTTACCTGGCTTATATTCTTGAGCGCCAGCGCCGTTTGTCATTCCTGCAATCATCTACTATTCAAGATATGACCAGGCGTCAGGAAACCTGGGCCTTTACCTTGATCGATCTCGACATGGCCCTGGGAGGGATTACCGAGTTTAACGAAATGATAAGCTTGCTGGAAAAGCACCTGGAAAAGGTTATAGATTTCGATTCCTATATCCTTACCGCCCTGGGTGGAAAGGGACCCAAGCCCGTCCCCGATGAAATCGACGGAACCCTTTTTCAAAGCGAAGATAGGACACTCTGGTCTGAAGAGATTCTGGGTAAACTAACCCAGACCCGCCAGGCAACCATTAGCTCCGAGCATGAAATAGTCAAAGGCAGACTGGGTGGTAAAAGGAAGAAGTTTCTGTCTTATCGAATGGATATCCCGGTTTTTAATGAGTCCAGCATGATGGGTGTTATTGCCCTGCGGCGATCTTCTGCGCCTTTTAACGACCTGGACACTATAGCCAGTGTGAGTATTGCCAGCCAGGCCATGTTGATTTTTAAACGGACAGGGAAGAATTCAGCGGTGATTATGCAAGCACCGGCTCCGGTTCCAGAAATAGATAAACCTGACGCCGCCCTGTCAAAAATAGCGACATCGCAATCGACGGATATGGAGGTTACCGACCAGAGTTTTAGTGATTACGATGGGCTCATAGCATCGACTAACGCGATGAAAAAGGCCAAAAGAATTCAGGATAAAGCGAAGAAAACCATTACCCTGCTAAGTCGAGAGAACGCAGACAAGATAGCAATCGATAAGTATCGTACGGCTATTGTTGAAGGTGACCCGCTCTCGGTGGTAATTATCGAAGTCGATGGGTTACCCAAATTGCGGGAGGAAGATGGTGATCATGTTGCCTACAAGGTATTTGCCGCAATCGTCAAATACATCTTCTCCAGGGTCGACAAGGAAAACGATGTGCTCGGGCGTTACGGTCAGAATGGTCTCAGTATATTAATGCCTAATGTTGACATGAATGCGGCCGAAAAATTTTCCGAGAAGATTCGGCTGGCCGTATCTGAAACAAAATACAAGACTGCCTATGGTGAAAAGTCTGCAACCCTGAGCATAGGTGTGGCATCCATGACCGACGAAACCAGTGATTACGGTACAATGGTAAAGCGCGCAGATATGGCATTATTCGTTGCCAAGAAGAATGGTCGTAATTGCGTCAAGGTTCGTTTGTAGGATTATTTGTTGAACCCGCCCAGACGCACACTGGGAAAAGTGCTAGTGTGCGATACAGTTAAGAATTGATCTGAAACCCCAAATCCAAATAATCGAAAACCGATGAATTGTGCGCTTAAAAAGGTTAAGGTGCGATTTTTCTCGGACGGATATTATGCACCCTGATCACTGGCTGGATCGATGGAAACAAAATAGAATCGGTTTTCATGAGACCAGGGTTAATCCGTATCTGCCCCAATACCTGCCCCAATTTAACCTGAAGCCTGGAGATACTATCTTTCTGCCTCTTTGTGGCAAGGCGCTTGATATTGCCTGGTTGGCAGAGCAGGGTTTCCAGGTAATAGGAATCGAGCTCTCGGAAATAGCGATCATATCCTTTTTTACTGAACAGGGTTTAGCATACCAGCAATTCGAAACCGACCAGTTTGTCCTGCGCAAGAGTGGAAATATCAGTCTAATTCAGGGTGATTTTTTTGCACTGGAACGGGAACAGCTCGCTGGCTGCAAAATGGTTTACGACCGCGCCTCGCTGATCGCTATGGATGAGAATAATCGTGATCGTTATTGTGCGCATATGCGTTCTATTATCCCCGTTGATGCCGACATGCTGTTGATCACCCTGGAATATGAACAGGCACAGATGAACGGGCCGCCTTTTACGGTTTTACAGCAGGAGGTCGAGCAGCATTATGCGGCTCATTATGCAGTCGAGGTTCTGGAGCAAAACAATGTGATTGACGAAAGACCTCGTTGGCGTGACCAGGGGCTGACGCATTTAGTCGAATCGGTTTACCGATTGAACAAGTCAGTTTCACCATGATATTTATACGTACCTGCCCAGGGCTAATATGAAATACCGGGGAAATTTGCACAAAATGCATAGCCGGCTAGAGGATTCAGTCGTTTATGAACTGGAGCTTGGCGGGCAAACCCTGACTCTGAACGACTGCATCGGTAAAACTACACGGATCGAATACCTGCAGGAAATCGAGTGTATCCATTGCGGGCGAATTATCAAAAAAAGCTTTAACCAGGGCTACTGCTACCCCTGTTTCAGCAGTCTGGCCCAGTGTGATCTCTGTATCATGTCTCCCGAAAAATGCCATTATCATCTGGGTACCTGTCGTGAGCCGGAATGGGGCCTGTCGTACTGCATGAAACCGCATATCGTGTATCTGTCGAATACCTCCGGAGTCAAGGTGGGTATCACGCGCGAAAGTCAGTTGCCGACCCGCTGGGTTGACCAGGGAGCGCTGCAGGCCTTGCCGATACTACGGGTATCCAAACGTTATTATTCAGGTTTAATCGAAACCGCCTTTAAAAAACACATTAGTGACAGGACCAACTGGCGCACCATGTTGAAAAATGAAGTCGAGCTCCTGGATTTGTATGCCCTGTTCGAGTCTTTATGGCCAGAGGTGGCGTCGGAAATCGATGATGAAGTTAAAAATGACGTCGAAGTCATCGCTAGCCCGGACCAGTTGCAGAATTTTAACTTTCCCGCGCGTCAGTACCCGAGCAAGATCGTGAGCTTTAACCTGGATAAATCACCGGTAGTCGAGGGCCAGCTGGACGCGGTAAAGGGTCAATACCTGATACTGGATACCGGGGTTATCAATATTCGTAAATATGCCGGTTATCTTGTCGACATAACCCTGTCATGAGTGGGGCGGTACCTACTCAAATCAAACTGCATCAAAAATCCCGCCTGCTCGAAATTCATTTCGATGACGCCACCAGCTATGAATTGCCCTGTGAGTACCAGAGGGTGTTTTCGCCCTCGGCCGAAGTAAGGGGCTGCTAGCCCGGAAGTCCTTCGGCTATTTTCCTTACCAGGCCTGGTAAGGAAAATAGCCGAAGGACTTCCGGGCTAGCAGCCCCTTACTTCGGCCGAGGGCGAAAACACCCTCTGGTACTCACAGGGCAATTCATAGCTGGTGGCGTCATCGAAATGAATTTCGAGCAGGCGGGATTTTTGATGCAGTTTGATTTGAGTAGGTACCGCCCCACTCATGACAGGGTTATGTCGACAAGATAACCGGCATATTTACGAATATTGATAACCCCGGTATCCAGTATCAGGTATTGACCCTTTACCGCGTCCAGCTGGCCCTCGACTACCGGTGATTTATCCAGGTTAAAGCTCACGATCTTGCTCGGGTACTGACGCGCGGGAAAGTTAAAATTCTGCAACTGGTCCGGGCTAGCGATGACTTCGACGTCATTTTTAACTTCATCATCGATTTCCGACGCCACCTCTGGCCATAAAGACTCGAACAGGGCATACAAATCCAGGAGCTCGACTTCATTTTTCAACATGGTGCGCCAGTTGGTCCTGTCACTAATGTGTTTTTTAAAGGCGGTTTCGATTAAACCTGAATAATAACGTTTGGATACCCGTAGTATCGGCAAGGCCTGCAGCGCTCCCTGGTCAACCCAGCGGGTCGGCAACTGACTTTCGCGCGTGATACCCACCTTGACTCCGGAGGTATTCGACAGATACACGATATGCGGTTTCATGCAGTACGACAGGCCCCATTCCGGCTCACGACAGGTACCCAGATGATAATGGCATTTTTCGGGAGACATGATACAGAGATCACACTGGGCCAGACTGCTGAAACAGGGGTAGCAGTAGCCCTGGTTAAAGCTTTTTTTGATAATTCGCCCGCAATGGATACACTCGATTTCCTGCAGGTATTCGATCCGTGTAGTTTTACCGATGCAGTCGTTCAGAGTCAGGGTTTGCCCGCCAAGCTCCAGTTCATAAACGACTGAATCCTCTAGCCGGCTATGCATTTTGTGCAAATTTCCCCGGTATTTCATATTAGCCCTGGGCAGGTACGTATAAATATCATGGTGAAACTGACTTGTTCAATCGGTAAACCGATTCGACTAAATGCGTCAGCCCCTGGTCACGCCAACGAGGTCTTTCGTCAATCACATTGTTTTGCTCCAGAACCTCGACTGCATAATGAGCCGCATAATGCTGCTCGACCTCCTGCTGTAAAACCGTAAAAGGCGGCCCGTTCATCTGTGCCTGTTCATATTCCAGGGTGATCAACAGCATGTCGGCATCAACGGGGATAATAGAACGCATATGCGCACAATAACGATCACGATTATTCTCATCCATAGCGATCAGCGAGGCGCGGTCGTAAACCATTTTGCAGCCAGCGAGCTGTTCCCGTTCCAGTGCAAAAAAATCACCCTGAATTAGACTGATATTTCCACTCTTGCGCAGGACAAACTGGTCGGTTTCGAATTGCTGGTATGCTAAACCCTGTTCAGTAAAAAAGGATATGATCGCTATTTCCGAGAGCTCGATTCCTATTACCTGGAAACCCTGCTCTGCCAACCAGGCAATATCAAGCGCCTTGCCACAAAGAGGCAGAAAGATAGTATCTCCAGGCTTCAGGTTAAATTGGGGCAGGTATTGGGGCAGATACGGATTAACCCTGGTCTCATGAAAACCGATTCTATTTTGTTTCCATCGATCCAGCCAGTGATCAGGGTGCATAATATCCGTCCGAGAAAAATCGCACCTTAACCTTTTTAAGCGCACAATTCATCGGTTTTCGATTATTTGGATTTGGGGTTTCAGATCAATTCTTAACTGTATCGCACACTAGCACTTTTCCCAGTGTGCGTCTGGGCGGGTTCAACAAATAATCCTACAAACGAACCTTGACGCAATTACGACCATTCTTCTTGGCAACGAATAATGCCATATCTGCGCGCTTTACCATTGTACCGTAATCACTGGTTTCGTCGGTCATGGATGCCACACCTATGCTCAGGGTTGCAGACTTTTCACCATAGGCAGTCTTGTATTTTGTTTCAGATACGGCCAGCCGAATCTTCTCGGAAAATTTTTCGGCCGCATTCATGTCAACATTAGGCATTAATATACTGAGACCATTCTGACCGTAACGCCCGAGCACATCGTTTTCCTTGTCGACCCTGGAGAAGATGTATTTGACGATTGCGGCAAATACCTTGTAGGCAACATGATCACCATCTTCCTCCCGCAATTTGGGTAACCCATCGACTTCGATAATTACCACCGAGAGCGGGTCACCTTCAACAATAGCCGTACGATACTTATCGATTGCTATCTTGTCTGCGTTCTCTCGACTTAGCAGGGTAATGGTTTTCTTCGCTTTATCCTGAATTCTTTTGGCCTTTTTCATCGCGTTAGTCGATGCTATGAGCCCATCGTAATCACTAAAACTCTGGTCGGTAACCTCCATATCCGTCGATTGCGATGTCGCTATTTTTGACAGGGCGGCGTCAGGTTTATCTATTTCTGGAACCGGAGCCGGTGCTTGCATAATCACCGCTGAATTCTTCCCTGTCCGTTTAAAAATCAACATGGCCTGGCTGGCAATACTCACACTGGCTATAGTGTCCAGGTCGTTAAAAGGCGCAGAAGATCGCCGCAGGGCAATAACACCCATCATGCTGGACTCATTAAAAACCGGGATATCCATTCGATAAGACAGAAACTTCTTCCTTTTACCACCCAGTCTGCCTTTGACTATTTCATGCTCGGAGCTAATGGTTGCCTGGCGGGTCTGGGTTAGTTTACCCAGAATCTCTTCAGACCAGAGTGTCCTATCTTCGCTTTGAAAAAGGGTTCCGTCGATTTCATCGGGGACGGGCTTGGGTCCCTTTCCACCCAGGGCGGTAAGGATATAGGAATCGAAATCTATAACCTTTTCCAGGTGCTTTTCCAGCAAGCTTATCATTTCGTTAAACTCGGTAATCCCTCCCAGGGCCATGTCGAGATCGATCAAGGTAAAGGCCCAGGTTTCCTGACGCCTGGTCATATCTTGAATAGTAGATGATTGCAGGAATGACAAACGGCGCTGGCGCTCAAGAATATAAGCCAGGTAAGCGCTGACAACCACGGCAGCTAGCAACATAATCGTAACCAGGCCAATCCAGAAACTGGAGATTTCGGTCAGGTACAGGACGAAAATAAATCCAGCAGCCATCACCACGGCTGTCAGGATAGTATTGAGAGCACGGGTAACGTTCAAACAACCTAGCCAGACGATCAGCAAACTGAATTCAAGCGAATGGTAGGCGCTATATTTCTGCAGATAAACCGCCCAGATTACACAACTCATACTGGCTACACCGTTTATTATTAAGCGTAAACCAAGCTGGTAGGAATTCGGCTGTAGCTGACAGAGTAGTAGATTAACCAGCGCCAATGCCGACACCGCAAGGTAACCATACAGAGGTTCCGAGATTTCGAGGCCGAAAGCCCGATATTCAAGGTAGGCAAAAACCAGGTTGAGTATCAATAAGATGCCAAAAGCAAACACGCCCGAACGGCGGCTCGGGGATTGGTGCGTCTGTTGATACCGGGTCTCCATTTCATTGTTATGAAACGGAATTCGAACGGTATGGTTATATCGGCTTATCAAGTCCTGCGACACTACATTCTTACCTTAATTGATATTTAAAACGACACGCTAACGAATCAGGAGCGGCTTAATTGTTACTATGGACGCTCGATTTCGTCGGGATTCGACTACAAAACCTGGGCTATAGCCCAGAACCGCCAGGAAATCTATGCTAACAAGAGCGCTTAAGATTCAATAACCATTCCTTTTTGTACTAAAGTCTATGTTTCAGAATCAAACATTTAATCAATGTTTAAAATAAACCCGAACAGAAAGATTATAGTCGGTTTTCATGATTTACAACGACTTATGTAATATTGTTCATTGCATACTTAAGCTATAATTATTCCGTTCACCAGCATCGAAGCCAAATTTATGAAAGTAACTCCCTATCTAAAAATTCTTGCCGAAAAAGACGGCTCCGACCTGTATTTTTCGACCGGCGCGCGCGTAAGCGGAAAATTCAATGGCGTACTAACACCGCTGGGTAAAGATCCTGCGCCAGCCGGTTGGGTTAACACCCTGGCGCTGGAAATCATGAATGAAAAGCAAAAAAAGGAATTTAGCGAAAAACCGGAAATGAACCTGGCGCTATCGCTGCACGAAATTGGCCGTTTCCGCGTTAATATATTCAAACAGCGAAATGAAACGGCAATGGTAATCCGCAATATCGTTACGGAGATACCTCTAATCGAAGACCTGGGACTACCGGAGGTGCTCACCAAGGTCGTTATGGCCAAGCGCGGTTTAGTTCTATTTGTCGGTGGAACGGGGTCGGGTAAGTCAACTTCACTCGCCGCCCTGATTAATCATCGCAATATTAACTCCCGGGGTCATATCATCACCATCGAGGACCCTATCGAATACATCCATCCGCATAAGGGTTGTATCATTAACCAGCGTGAAGTCGGCGTCGACACCGACTCCTTCGCCGATGCCCTCAAAAATACCCTGCGGCAGGCACCGGATGTTATCCTAATCGGTGAGATTCGCGATCGCGAAACCATGGAACATGCGCTCGCATTTGCCGAGACCGGTCACCTGGCTATTTCCACACTACACGCCAACAACGCCAATCAGGCACTCGATCGGATAATAAATTTCTTCCCCGAGGAACGTCGAACACAGTTGCTCAGTGATTTGTCGATTAATCTACAGGCATTCGTATCACAACGCTTAATTCGCACGGTCGACGATAAACGCTGTGCCGCTATTGAGATTCTGTTGAATTCGGGTCGTGTCGCCGATTTAATTCTGAAGGGTGCGGTCACCGAAATTAAGGAAGTAATGCAGAAGTCCGAGGGCATGGGCATGCAAACCTTCGATACCGCGCTCTATCATCTGTATAATGATGGCAAGATCACTCTTGAAGAGGCCCTCAAAAACGCGGATGCCGAAAATAATTTACGGCTTCGCATTGAGCTTGGTAAAAAAGGCGAGGCTAGCGGTGGCGGTGAAGACGCCTTCGATGGTCTCAGCCTGGTAGAAGAGCCCGACGAGGAGGATGAAGATGAAGTATTCGGCGACCCTAATATTGATCATAAGATCAATAAAGATATACCTAATGAATCATGATTTTTAAATTACGCATCGACTTCGGCTAATCGTTCAATGTTTCAACTATTGCTACAGCAACAATATTCGTTGTTTATATTGATCATTACCGCGTTGATATTGTCACTGACTTTTCATGAATACGGGCATGGCATCGTAGCCAAATTTTATGGTGACGATACTGCCGAGAAAGCAGGTCGCTTAACTCTCAACCCACTGGCACACATCGATCCTGTTGGATTGCTGATGGTCGTCCTGATCGGCTTCGGTTACGCCAAACCCGTGCCAACCAATCCCGCCAAATTTACTTCACCCTGGGCCACCCTATGGGTTGCTGCCGCGGGGCCAGCGATGAATCTGATACTTGCAATCGTGGTGATAAACTTTTATCAGCTTGGATTGCAGGCTGGCTGGTCGCTGCTTCAAGGCCAGGGCCCATATTTCTTTTTTACTTTTCTGGCTTTGATCAACCTGTTGTTGATGTTATTTAACCTGATTCCGATCGGGCCCCTGGACGGTCACTATATACTGCCATACTTTCTACCCCGCAAGATGGCTATTCAGTATATGCGTTACAACCAGCGCTACGGGGTTTACGCACTACTTGCGCTGGTCGGTTTGAATTTTATGGGCATACCTGTGTTCGCGACCGTATGGAAAATTGGTGAAAGTCTGCTTTCTTTTATCATCTTCGTTTAAAACTTCGGGGTAGGGAGTCAATGAAATGCGCGCGGTTTGATTAGCTCTATCGGGGTCACGGTTTGATCGTCTTGCTTTTGATGTCGCCCGCGCATTGCTAACAGGCGGGCACTGTTATCGGCTTCGAAAACCCGCTTGACCAGGATCGAGTGCGATTCATTTACGCGTTGTAGCTTGCCGACCACGCAGAGATAAGGTTGATGATCGATCTGGCGGTAAAACCGGGTATAGATCTGCGGCGTAAATGCCAGGTTAAAAAAACCTTTCTCGTCTTCCAGGGTGACAAATACCATGCCCTTTGCCGAGCCCGGCGACTGTTTCACCAGCACCATGCCAAACGCAAAAACATCCGAATCCGGCGCCAGCGAAGTCAGCTCACTGGAAAGTGAAAAACGCTGTAACGCGACCCTGAATGGCCATTGCTGTTGCTTGATTACCGCAACCGGATGGTCGGCAAGGCTGGTTTTAAAGGATTTGAAGTCTTTCTGGATTCGCTCCAGCGACTGTTCCGCTTTCCATCTGAGCGGCGTCTCCTGGTCATCGAGCAACGGTTGGAAAGGCGCGGCTTCGGCCTGCCAGATTGCATCGGATCGATCACGCCCCAGCTCATTAAAAACATCAGTGCCAGCCAGCACCGTTAAATCATCTCGCGCTAACCGGTTGCTGCGCACGAAATGTTCAAAGCTATACCATGGTCCTGTTTGTGATCGTACCTGCAGAAACCCGTCTACCGTCGATTGGGGCAGGCCGTTGACCAGACGAAAGCCCAGTCGGATTGCATAATCCGCCTCATCGGCCGGTTTTTCCAGACCATGGTCCCAGTTCGAGAAATTCAATGATAACGGCAAGATCTTGATGCCCTCACGTTTTGCGCTCTGCAGCAATGCATGGGGTGAGTAAAACCCCATTGGCTGTGAATTCAACACCGAGGTATAAAATGCCGCGGGGTAATGACACTTCAGGTAACAGGAGGCATAGGCAATCAGTGAAAAAGAAACCGCGTGGGACTCAGGAAAGCCGTACTCGGCAAAACCTCTCATCTGCCCGAGTATCTGCTCGGCGAATTCGGGACTGATACCGTTTTGCCGCATTCCACTTTCAAGCTTTTGTAACAGCGGTAATAAATCACGATTGAAATCCTTAATCCCCCAGGCACCTATTTTTTTACGTAACTCATTGGCTTCGCCCGGGGTAAAATTGCCTACTGCAATGGCGATACGCATGGCCTGCTCCTGGAATATCGCAATACCCAGTGTACGTTCGAGTATCGGCCGCAGTCGTTCGTCCGCATAAGTCACCGGTTCGAGCCCTTCACGCCTTGCCAGGTAAGGATGTATCACCTTACCCTGAATCGGGCCGGGTCGGATGATAGCCACTTCGATCACCAGGTCATAAAAACAGGCTGGCTTTAAGCGTGGCAACATCGACATTTGCGCGCGCGATTCAATTTGAAAAGTGCCGACTGTATCAGCTTTCTGAATCATCTGGTAAGTCGCTTTATCGTCGTCGGGAAGCGTATGCAGGCTCAGCGTCTGCTGGTAATAAAAATCTACATAGTCAAAGCATTTTTGTATCGCACTCAACATGCCGAGGCTTAATATATCGATCTTGAAAAAACCAAGCGCCTCGATATCCTCCTTGCTCCATTGAATCACGCTACGCCCTGGCATGCTGGCCGGCTCCTGCGGCAACAGGCAATTGAGTGGTTTATCGGCGAGCATGAAACCGCCCGAATGAATGCCGAGGTGTCGTGGAAAACTATGCAGCTTATCGCTGAGTTGCATCCATAACTTCCAGCTTATCTTTTTGCCCTCTGGGTTTTGCTGTTCGTAATCGTTTTTCAATGCCCTGACGATATTTTCGGTACCGGCGCCACGATAGTACCGGCTACTGGCGATCTTCGACATTTGACTCAACAGGATCTCACTTGCCCCCAGCACCTTGCCTACCGCCCGCAGCGCACCTTTGCCGCGAAAGGTCACCACGTTGGCTACCATCGCGGCCCGGTCACGGCCA
>QNFD01000019.1 GCA_003645435.1 Gammaproteobacteria bacterium
AACCAGCCGTTTGTTCATAAATGACTTTGATTCCTTTTGCTCGAGAATTGCATCACGGCCGATGAAAGCAACGTCCTTGTCGAGGTCACAAACGAAACTCAGGCCGCATTCCAACGGCGTATCGACCTCGGCCACATCGTGCCCATAGTGAACGAACTTTTTCTCGATTCGGCAGGTATCGAGCGTGTGCATGCCCGCCATTTTAAGACCGTGAGCTTCACCTTTTTGCCACAGGTAATCGAATCCGTGGCGGGCCTGGTCAACCGGCACATAAAGCTCCCAGCCCAGTTCACCCACATAGGATACCCTGGCCGCCCAGGCCCGCGTTGCGCCCAGTTCTACTGCCTGGAAAGACCCGAATGGAAAATTTTCGGTACTCATATCATGGCCCAGTGCCTCACCCAGCAGTGCACGGCTAGTCGGCCCCATCACTCCCATTACCGCCCAGGCATTGGTAATATCGCTGACACAACAGAACTCGTCTTCCTTGATATGCCGGTTGAGCCAGTTAATATCTTTTATAGTCTGCGCCGCACCGCTGACGACCCAGTACTGATCTTCGCGCATTCGCGTAACGGTAAGATCGGCCTCGATACCGCCGCGCTCGTTAAGCCAGTGGGTATAAACCATCTTGCCGGGCTCGACATCGACATTCGCACTACTAATTCGTTGCAATACCGCGCAGCTATCGCGACCCTGAACCAGGTATTTGGAGAATGAACTCTGGTCAAACAGGACGACGTTCTCGCGTGCAGCCTTATGTTCGGCGGCGTTGTATTCAAACCAGTTTTGTTTGCCAAAACTGTATTCATATTTCGGCTCTACACCCTCGGGGGCAAACCAGTTAGGACGCTCCCATCCCGCTGCTTCACCAAAACAGGCATTGTGCGCCTGTAATTTCTCGTGCAATGGCGAGTGGCGAAGATCCCGTGAGGTTTCCATCTGCCGAAACGGATAGTGATTGTCATATAACAGTCCAAGCGTCTCGGTGACTCGATTCTCTATATAGTGTTGGGTCGACTGAAACGGAAACATGCGGCGAATATCGTTACCCCATAAATCCATTGTCGCGTGCCCCTTTTCCATCCACTCGGCCAGTGCTCGCCCGAGCCCGCCCGAGGTCTGGATACCGACGGAGTTCAGACCGCAGGCGACATAAAAATTTTTCAGCTCGGGCGATTCACCCATGTGAAACTGATCGTCGGGGGTAAAACTTTCAGGTCCGCAGAAAAACTTGCGCCAACCGACTTCTTGCAGAAACGGCAGCCGATACATCGCATCTTCAAGTACCGGCATGAACTGTTCATCCAGATGACCTTCGAGTTCTTCGAAAGCAAAATCATCCGGCACACCATTTTGCCCCCAGGGTATCGCATTCGGTTCGAATGCGCCGACCATGATGCTGCCCGCGTCTTCGCGGTAATAGGCGCACTTGTCATGGTCTCTCAGCACGGGTAAATCGGAGGGGATATCGTCCTGTTTTTCGGTGATTGCGTAATAGTGTTCACAGGCATGCAGGGGTACGTTAACACCCGCCATCTTGCCGACCTCACGTCCCCATAAGCCGGCGCAGTTGACAACAAAATCGGCCTGGATGTCGCCCTTGTCGGTTTTCACACCGGTGACTCGGCCATTGGCCTGGCTGATCGCGGTAACCTTGATACCTTCCAGGCATTTCACCCCGCGTTGACGTGCGCCCTTCACAAAAGCCGAGGTTATATCCACCGGGCTCGCGGTGCCATCCTGTGCTACCCAACTGCCGCCGAGTAGATCATCGGTTTTGACGAAGGGATAGAGAGCCTTGATTTCGGACGGGGTAATCATGTCGACCTGGGTCACACCAAATGCGTTGTTCATCGAGGCGACGCGCTTGAGTTCCTCGAAACGGGCAGCGCTATGTGCAATCGTAATCGAACCGACCTGCTTGAAACCGGTAGACTGGCCTGTCTCCTGCTCGAGTTCGTTCAACACCGCCATCGAATATTCGCAAAGCCTGGCATGCGAGTCATTCGCGCGCATGGTGCCAACCAGGCCGGCAGCATGCCAGGTGGTACCGCAGCTAAACTGCTTGCGCTCGAGTAATACCACATCGGTCCAACCCTGCTTCGCCAGGTGATAGGCAACACTGGAACCGATAACTCCGCCCCCGATTATTACAGCACTCGCGCGCTCAGGAATTTGAACCGACATACTCATTAGCCTCTTCAGATTTAATACGATAATACAGACGCAGATAATAAATGCTGCGACACATTTTCGATACCCCGATTTCTCCTATTTAACCCTGAATAGCGCGAGGCACAGAGAATTAATATTGTTCAGTGCTGTTAACTGGTAGAGACATGGATTGGGAACGTCTGGCTGAGACCGTCATCCGCATGGATGCGGATGCCGAGCCCCCATGGATGGGACGGTCCGGCGCATCGGCACGGCGTGTCTCAGCCAGATGTTACCGATTCATGTCTCGGGTGATATGTAATAAGCCAAATCTATCGACATCACCGGTTGCTAGCAATAATCATACTGTTAGTGGGACACCAATAAAGATTGTTAACTAATACGCTCAATACCAAACTGCTGCAGCATTGCCTTGACCGCATCCAGCGCACCCTGCATCTGCTCAAGATTAAGGCGTCCGATGCATCCCATTCTAAAACTTTCGGCTACGGTCAACTTACCCGGGTAAATCACATACCCCTGGCCCCGAAGGCCGTCATAAAATGCATCGAAGTTGAATTCAGGATTTGTCGGCATATGAAAGGTGATGATTATTGGCGCCTGCAGGTCGTCAGGCAGCAGGGTTTTAAATCCCATTGCGCGCATGCCGGAAATCAAAAATTCACCATTTTCCCGGTATCGACCGCCACGGCCACTAACACCGCCCTCGGCTTCAAATTCCTTCAGCGCCTGATCGAAAGCCAGCAGTACATGCGTCGGCGGGGTAAAGCGCCACTGTTTGTTCTTCATCATCGCCTGCCATTGATCGTAGAGGTCCAGGCTCAGGGATGGCGAGTTGCCCTGCGTTTTTTGCATTGCCGATTCGCGAGCTATGCAGAATCCCATGCCTGGCGATCCTTCCAGGCATTTGTTGCTGGAAGCGACCACCGCGTCAAACACGATTTCATTTACATCCAGCGGCAGTGCCCCAAATGCACTCATGGCGTCGATTAAAAGTCCGCGTTGATGCCTGGCGACAATTTCGGATATTTCCTTAATCGGGTTGAGTATGCCGGTCGTGGTCTCGCAATACACCATCACCACATGGCTGATGTCGGCATTCTCCGCGAGGCTCCTGTCTAGCTCTTCGGTGTCGATTGGAATGTCTTCGAGCGATTCCTGGATCAGGTAGTCGCGTTTATAGTAGTCGCAGATTTTGGCAATCCGATGCCCGTAGGCGCCGTTGACCAAGATCAGCAATTTACCGTCGGCCGGCACAAAGCAGCCAATCATCGCTTCGACGACAAAGGTGCCACTACCCTGTAGCGGTACGCAGACATGCGTGCCCGCACCATTGACGATATCCACTAGTCGATCCAGTATGTGCGCGTTTATTTCAATAAAGGTGCTATCCCTCGATCCGTAGTCATGCAGCATTGCCTGCTTCACGGTTGCCGAAGTGGTGAGCGGGCCGGGCGTCAATAAGTAGGGGTCACCGGTTGGTGAACTGGCGATATTTTTTTCGCTGGCAATGCTGATCATAATAATTGGTCTCGGTAGCTGGTGTTTTGGATTGCCATTTATACCGTTATTAAATAGTATCTATCCAATCGATATTACTAATGCTTTAAATAGGCCATGCCAATATCACACGCCCACCTACGTTCGTTTCATGCGGTAGCGACCCATGGCAGTTTCACACGCGCGGCCGAATTCCTGCATATTACCCAGCCAACCCTGTCGGGCCAGGTCAAGGAACTGGAAGAACGCTATGGCATCAAACTGTTTATACGCCATGGTCGGCGTATCGAATTGACCGATATGGGCTTGTCAGCCTACGCGATTACGCGCCATATGTTTCGCTATGAAGAAGAAGTTGAACAACTACTGCAGTCGGCGCGGGCGCTGACTACCGGGAAACTACGGGTGGCAGCCGATTCGCCCTATATCGCCACGCCATTGCTGGCGCAATTTCAGCGGCTTTACCCTGGTATTCAAATTTCGATCCAGTACGGCAATTCCGAGCAGCTCATGACCTGGCTTGCCTCCAGGCGTTGTGATGTGGCCTTCCTGCCCAATATACCGCAGAGCGACGACCGGCTATTTTCTATACCGCTGGTACCCGATAACCTGGTGGTGTTTGTGAGCCAGGATCACGCCTGGGCCGATCGTCAATCGGTTAACATGGCGGAATTAACCAACCAGCGAATTGTACTGCGGGAAAAGGGCTCACGAACCCGCTCCATATTTGAAGAGGCGGTCAGGCAGTCTGGTTTAGAACTCAAGGACGTAATGGAAATTAGCGGGCGTGAAGGTGTGCGCGAAGCGGTCGCAGCCGGATTCGGCGTTGGCATCGTTGCCGAAAACGAGTTAGGCGCCGATTCACGGCTCAGCTCTCTGCGCGTCAGCGACGCCGAGTTAAATCATGCCGAGTATGTTACCTGCCTGAAAGAACACCAGGCCCTGCGAGTTACCGACGCATTCCTCGACATGATCCAGTCGAGTCAGCAAGCACAATAATTGAAGATATAAATTCTATAGGTTAAATCGATATTAAGCATCTATAATATCGATTTAACCTGATGCAAGCACTCAGGGTATAGTGCCGTCCCTTGACCATCAACCCTGGATTCGCAGCACTCATGAGTTCTAATAAATCAACCGTCAGCGTCAATGGACGCGATTACCTCTGGCCCGATAAACCCCTGGTGGTTGTCTGTATCGATGGCTCGGAGCCCGCTTATATCGAACAGGCTATTGCGGCAGGCGTGATGCCCTGGATGAAAAAAATTGTCGAGGAACAGGGCACCGATTTACGCGCGCATTGCGTGGTGCCGAGTTTTACCAATCCCAATAATATTTCTATCGTCACCGGCGTACCGCCGGTTGTGCATGGTATCTGCGGCAACTTTTACTATGATCGTGAAAATGATCGCGAAGTAATGATGAACGAGCCCGAGTTACTGCGCACTCCAACTATTTTTAAAGCATTCCAGGATGCTGGTGCAAAAATTGCGGTGGTAACCGCCAAGGACAAGTTGCGCCGACTACTGGGTAACGAGCTTAAATTTGGTACTGACGGCGCCATTTGCTTTTCATCAGAAAAATCTGACCAGGTTAGCCTCGAGGAAAACGGCATCGACAACGTCCTCGATCTGGTCGGCATGGAAGTGCCCTCGGTTTACAGTGCCGAGCTCTCGGAATTCATATTTGCGGCGGGCGTTAAATTGATGGAAACCGTGCGGCCCGATTTGATGTACCTGTCGACCACTGATTATATCCAGCACAAATTCGCACCCGGCAGCGATGGCGCCAACTCGTTCTACGCGATGATGGATGGTTACTGGGCGCAACTGGATGCACTCGGCACGGTGATCGCACTGACCGCAGACCACGGCATGAACGCCAAACACAACGAGACCGGTGAACCCAATATAATTTATCTACAGGATGAAATGGATCGGATCACATCCCCCGGCGCCACACGCGTGATCTTGCCGATCACCGATCCTTATGTCGTACACCACGGCGCGCTCGGGTCCTACGCCACCGTTTATTTACCCGACGATGCGGATGTCGAAAGCCTTAAAACCGAGTTGCTGGCAATAGATGGGATGGCGCAGGTTTATGACAATGCGGAAGGTTGTGAACGCTTCGAGCTGGCCAATGACCGCATGGGGGATCTCATTCTGGTATCCAACCAGGATACGGTGATTGGTACCACGGCTTCCCGACACGATTTATCCGGACTCGAGGTACCGCTGCGATCTCACGGTGGTCTAACCGAGCAGCAGGTGCCGTTGATTTTCAGTCAACCCGTTACCGACCTGGAAAATTACAAACAGCTTCGAAATTTCGATATCTTTAATATCGCGCTCAACCACGCGATTCACTAACCGATTAGATGACTTATGCCTAACACCATATTAGCAGAAATACCAATGACAGTAAGACACGAAAAAATGCGTATAGCCGGCGAAAAAGTTGATGGCGATTCCGGCAAACTGGTTGAAGTATTCAACCCCTATAATGGCGAACTGGTCGGCACGGTGCCGCGCGCCAGCCGTGAACAGGTTGCCGCCGCATTCGAAATTGCCGCCAACTACAAACCAAAACTCACGCGTTACGAACGTCAGCAAATTCTAAGCAAAACGGCTGATATCATCGTATCACGCAAACATGAAATTTCAGATCTGATTACCGCCGAGAGCGGCCTGAGTAAAAAAGATAGTCTTTACGAAGTGGGTCGTGCATTCGACGTGTTTAGTCTCGCGGGTCAGTTGTGCATCAAGGACGATGGTCAAATTTTTTCCTGTGACCTGACCCCGCATGGCAAGCAACGCAAAATTTTCACCCAACGCGAACCACTGAATGCGATTTCCGCGATCACACCCTTCAACCATCCGTTGAACATGGTTTCGCACAAGATCGCACCCTCTGTGGCAACCAATAATTGCATGGTGGCTAAACCGACCGAGCTAACCCCGCTCACCGCGCTACTGCTGACAGACATTCTTTACGAAGCCGGTCTGCCACCGCAAATGCTCTCCATGGTCACCGGGTTACCCGAGGACATGGGCGATGAGATGCTGACCAATGCAAATATTGACCTGGTTACTTTTACCGGCAGCGTACCGGTCGGCAAGTACATCGCCGAGACTGCCGGCTACAAAAGAACCGTACTCGAGCTTGGCGGCAACGCACCGCTTATTGTTATGGACGATGCCGATCTCGACAAGGCCGCCGAGCTCGCAGTCGCCGGCGGTACCAAAAATTCCGGACAACGCTGCACCGCAGTCAAGCGCGTGCTCTGCATTGATTCGGTTGCCGACGAATTTGCCGCCCTGGTTGCAGAGAAAGCGGCAAAACTGAAATACGGCGATCCAATGGATCCTGATACCGACGTTGGCACCGTGATCAATGAAAAATCGGCCATTCTATTTCAGAACCGGGTTAACGACGCGATCGAGAAGGGCGCCAAATTACTCTACGGCAATGTTCGTCAGGGCGCGGTTTATTCGCCGACAGTTCTCGATCACGTTCCTTATGACTGTGAACTGGTAGTAGAAGAAACCTTTGGTCCGCCGATTCCAATCATTCGGGTGCGCGACATCGATCACGCGATCGAAGTGGCCAACTCTACCGCCTTCGGACTTTCTTCCGGGGTCTGCACCAATCGCATGGACGACATCATCCGTTTCATCAATGAGCTTGAAACCGGAACCGTGAATATCTGGGAAGTACCGGGTTATCGCATCGAAATGTCACCCTTCGGCGGTATCAAGGATTCGGGTCTGGGCTACAAGGAAGGCGTTATCGAAGCGATGAGCAGTTATACAAATGTAAAAACCTTTTCCCTGCCCTGGTAGAGAGAGAAATCCTGGGAGTTTGTCGGACTTAGGGAGAATCTACTGCGTAGTAATCAGGGTCTGACCCTAATGGCAATTACTTAAGCTTATAGAACTCGTCATTGCGGCCTCCGAGCCGATACGTCGGACCGCGCAATCCAGCGCCCTATGGATGCCGGCGGTCCGACGCTTCGGTCAAGCCCGGGATGACGGCGATTTTGGCCTTAAGTAAGTGCCATTGGGGCCTGATTCGTCGGGCCCTGGCTCAGTGCTAGCACTATTCCTGGGTGGTAATGTATTTGAGCAACTCGACCACCTGGCCTGGGGTCTGGGCCCAGGCCATCGCCGAAGCATCGACTTCCTTTAGCGGATGGATAATATCTTCATCGTGTAGGGTGATATATGGTTTGCCTAACGCGGCACAGTAGCCGGCGTCAAACGCGGCATTCCATTGCTTGTATTTATCGCCAAAACGTACCACCGCAATATCGCATTTCTCGATCATTGTCCTGGTACGAATACTATTTACCTTCGAAGACTTGTGGTCGCGCCAGAAATTATTACTCTCGTCGCCAAGCACATCCCCGGCCGCGTCACTTGCCTCGTGATTGGTGACCGCCGACACAAACACGACCGGCATGTTATGTGATTCTGCACCTTGCTTTATTTGAGCACGCCAATCGGAGTGTATTTCTCCGGATAAATAGACAGTCCAGTTCATTTCTTCCTCTCTGTTTGGTTGGACGGGCCCGTATATTGCACTAAAGCGGCACAAGAGAACATATTTACAGCGAAAACAAAGAGCTAAAAATGATTGTTATAATCCTGTAGCAGTAGTATCCAGCCATTTTGTCGATAAAATATGAGGAAGTAGAACTAACCAGACCTGTACCTGGAATGATTAGTTTGACGCTGATGCCTTGTCTATTAACCCGGGCAGCCTGAGGCGTAGAATCTTGCCGGATGGACCCTTGGGTAAATCATCGAAGAAATAGATGATCTTGGGGCATTTGTAATTACCGACGCCCGATTCACAAAAATTCTTCAGCTCCTGTTCACTGCACTGAAAGCCGTCGCGCAGTACCACGCAGGCGACCACTTCCTGACCGTAATCGACATCATCGACACCTACCGCTGCGGCCTCGAGAATCGCCTCGTGCTGGTAAAGCACCTCATCAATTTCTCGCGGTGCGATATTTTCACCTCCACGAATAATCAGTTCCTTGAGCCGCCCGGTGATAAATATGTACCCATCTTCGTCCTTCCTGCCAAGGTCACCAGTCATGAACCAGCCGTCTACGAATGCCGCTTCTGTGGCTTCCGGGTTCTTGTAATAGTGATCGAGCAGGTTACTACCACGGATACACAATTCGCCGACAGTGCCGGGTAGACGCAACTGCTGATTGTGATCGACGATCTTGATGTCATTGCCACAGGGCAGGCCAACCGAGGTGGGTTTACGCTGGCCTGGCGGGAGCTGGTTGGTCGCCACCGTGCCGGCAGTTTCGGTGAGACCGAGGGTTTCGATCATCGGCGCCTTGAATACCTGCTCCCACTGTTCCAGCGTGGCGGCGGCGAGAGGCGCCGAGGCCGAGCGCGCAAAGCGAAATCTGGCCAGGCGTGCATCATTGCCGAATTCAAAGAGTTCCCGATCGGCCCGGTCGAGCAGATACTTGATAATAGTGGGGACGATACTGCTCCAGGTACAACCGTGTTCGGCCACCAGTCGCCAGTAGTCGCGGGCGCTAAAACGTTTCGGCATGACCACGCTGGAGCCGCTGTAAAGCGGCGCCGATACCGTCACCATGGCGCCGTTAATGTGATATATCGGTAACACGCAAAGTGCGCGATCTTCGGCAGTCAACTTATGCCCGAACATGACATTACGCCCGCCGCTGGTCACGGCCCGATGACTGATTACCGCGCCCTTGGGTACGCCGGTGGAACCCGATGTATAGAGTAACAAAGCCGTATCCTCGGCTGTTGGCATGGGAATATCAAATAACGAATTCTGGGTCTCGGGCCAGACAGGGCCGGTTTCGTCACTGGTTTCGATGACGGTAATCGGTCGTTCGATATTTTCCAGTAACTCGTCCAGTTTTTGCCGATACTCCGGTGCAACGAACACGACTTCGGAATCAGAATGATCTAGTACATGGGTTAACTGCAGGTTTCCGGCGACCGCGTTGAGAGGCACGATAACACGATTATTGGCCATCACCCCGAGGAACAGGCGCAAGGTCCAGAAGCCATTGTCGAGCAGGAAGGCCAGTTTCGCGCCACGTTTCAGTCCAAGACGATCCAGCGCCTCACCGACTTCGTCAACCGCGTCCCTCAACCCGGCAAAACTCAGAATGCGATCGGATTCAGGTACGATCAGAAAGGTTTTCCGGGGTGATTGTTCGGCATGCCGTTCGATGCAGGCAGGCACGGTATCATATTTTGGCAGCACTAATCTTTTCCGTAGCGTTTGAAGTAAGCACCGAATAGCTCGTCTTCCGACGGTTTATCTTCGCCCACCTCGGTCACCAGGTGGGTGATGTTGATAAAATTACGGTAGTTCAGGTTTTCGCTAATGCTGTTGCCACCCCAGGTGCCACAGCCCATGCTGAGCGTGAAGTTCAGGGCATTCCTAAAGCTGCCGCCATTGCCGAAAGTATGGGCCTGGTTGACCAGTACACGTACCACGTCGATTTCCTCGGCGAGGCGTACCGGGTGAGCGGGATTGTCGGTGTGAATCCCGCAGGAATGGCCACGTCCCTGCACATTGAGAATTTCTCGAACCAGGCTTAGCGCGTGATCAAAGTCGCGAGCTCGATAAACACTAAGTACCAGCGACAGCTTTTCATCGGCAAATGGAGACTCCGGGTCGAAGACTTCCTCGACCAGGAAGAAACCGGCCTTCGCAGCGTCTTCCCCGAGACCGATACCGTTTGCAAAAAGGTCGGCATCCCTGGCGATCAGATCGCGATTGAGATTACCGTTCACCCAGAGATTAGCCGCAATCGCTTTTTTTTCATCGACACTGCAGCGATAAGCGCCTGCCTTTTCAAGCGCTTTAATCGATTCCTCGTATATGTCGTCGAGGATAATCAGTGAATTCTCAGACGAACAGGAAGTCGAGTTATCAAAAGTCTTGGATGCACAGATTTTCCGCGCGGCATCGCCAAGGTCCGCCCCGGTGTCGATTATCACCGGCACGTTACCGGCACCGACACCAATCGCCGGGGTACCGCTGCTATAGGCTGAACGAACATTATTTTGCGAGCCGGTGGCGACAACCAGGTCAGCCTGTTCCATCAGCAAGCGGGTCATGTTTCGTGATATCGGATGGGGCAGGATCTGTACCAGGTCCGGAGGCGCGCCAACCCTGGAGAGTGCCGCGCGCATCAATTCAACCGTCGCATTTGTGCTACTCCAGCCAGCGGGTGACGGCGCGATAATAATCGCGTTTGCGCCTTTCAACGCCATCATCGATTTATTCACCGGTGTCGCCGCCGGGTTGGTCGAGGGAGTTATCGCCGCCACCACGCCAACCGGTTTGCCATAGCGCACCATACCAGCATCGGGGTTATTGTCGATAATGCCAACAGTCCTGGCTCGCATCAGGTCACGTAAGGTACCAAAGGTTTTACGCTGATTCTTGATCACCTTGTCGGCAACATTGCCGATGCCGGTGTCCGCTACAGCGAGTTCGGCGAGCCACTGTGCATTTTCAGGTTTATACAGGGACCAGGCGACCGCGGTTACGATTTCATCGATTCGTGCCTGGTCGGCGTCTGCGATCACTGCCATGGCTTCACGGGCGATTTTAATCAACCCGGAAACACAGGAGATTTCATTGTCGGTTGCAGTGGTGACCGCGCTGATGGCTGGATTTGCCATGCTGAACACTCGCTTAAAACTGGATTCGAAAGTGTACTCGCTGCGCGATTGATTTCAAATCGAGATTAGATAAAGACTGGTTTTAACGATCTTTCCGATAACGCCTGAAATTTGTGGACGCAGCAATCAAGAATATACAGCAATAGGGTTTTAAAGAGAGCATCCGTCTAATTATAAAGGCCAGAAATACAATATCGAGGGTACGGAAATAGTCACCACGAGGATTTCCAGCGGCAGGCCCATACGCCAGTAATCACCAAAGCTATAACCACCCGGACCCATGATTATGGTGTTGTTCTTATGCCCTATCGGGGTCAGAAAGGCACAGGAGGCAGCCACTGCAACGCCCATTAGAAACGGATCCGGGGCTACCCCAATCGCATTCGCTATATCCAGCCCTATCGGCGCGGCGATTAATGCGGTCGCCACATTGTTGAGAAAATCAGACAGGGTCATAGTGACAATAATCAGCACGGTTAATATTGCCCAGTGAGGCCAGCCGGCGGTTTGCGCAACGATGAATTCTGCAATCAACTGGGTACCGCCTGAATTTTCCAGCGCAATGCCAAGCGGTATCAACGAGGCCAGCAACACGATCACCTTCCATTCAACCGCCTCGTAAATCTCCCTCCCAGGCACCATTCCTAACGCCACATAAGCGATTACGCAGACTGCCAGGGCTATTGGCAGGTAAACCAGGCCTGCAACTGACAAGGCGATCGCACCCAGAAATATTCCTATCGCAAGCCAGGCTTTGTTACGCTGTATGACCGCATGCTGGCGGTCGTCCAGCGGTAACACGCCGAGCCAGTTGGTGACTTCGACGAGACGTTCTTCCGGGCCGAGCAGCAACAACACATCACCTGGCTTAATCGTGAGCTTTCGCACCCGATCACGAAAGCGCTTTCCCTGCCTGGAAACGCCGAGCAGCGTGACCCCATGACGTCTCAGCAAGCGTAAATCATAACTACAACGTCCCGCGATCCTGGCTCCCTCGGGCACTATCGCCTCGGTCAGGGAAAGTGATGGACTGGTAATACCCGATTCATGCTTTTCCTTGCCAGCAAAATCGAGCTGCGCACCGCCCAGAAAGGCTTCGATAGATTTAGGATCGCCTTCGAGAACAATATGATCGCCTTTCCGAATTTCTTCATATTGAGCAAATCCAGGCAGTCGCTTACCCCTGCGTACCAGCCCAAGCACTCTGATGTCGTGCTCCATCGCCAGCGGATATAGTCCGGTTACCCTTTGCCCGATAGCGGTGGAATCCTCGGGTACCTGCGCTTCCGCGACAAACAGTTCGGTATCTTCGCCGCTGTGAATAGGTGAAGCGCGTTCTCGACTGGGGATTAAGCGCCAGCCGATCAGGGCCACAAACATGATCCCGGCAAATGCCACGGTCAGCCCAACAGGGGCGAAGTCAAACATTCCGTAACTCTCGCCCAGCGCACGTTCACGATACTGGGCAATGACAATATTCGGCGGTGTGCCTATGAGCGTAATCATGCCGCCGAGGATCGTTGCAAAAGACAGGGGCATGAGACTGAGTGCGGCGGCCCGTTTAGCTTTTTCAGCAGCTTCCAGATCGAGCGACATGAGTAATGCGAGTGCGGCGACATTATTGATCACCGCCGACAGGGTCGCGCCGACAATAGACATGACGCCAATATGCAGGGGTAGCGGACGGTCTGAAGAAAGAACGACGCCCGCAATCAGTTCGACCGCGCCCGAATTCAACAGGCCGCGAGAAACGATCAAAACCAGGGCAATGATCACTACCGCCGGATGACCGAAGCCGGAGAAGGCTTCTACCGGGGTGACAAAACCCGCAATCACCGCAATTACGAGCGCGCTGAAAGCGACCAGGTCATAACGAATTCTGCCCCAGATCAACAGGGCGAAAACTGTGCCGAACAGGGCAAAAAGGAATATCTGGTCGGTTGTCATAATGCCCCCTCACCCCTGCCCTCTCCCCGCAGGGGAGAGGGGGTATTATCAGACTACCTGTACCGGAAATGCCGATTCAGCGGCGGTTTGATAATTTTCCATTTCATTAAAGTTGAGATACCGATAAACCTCATCCGACATCGTGTTGATATCATTTGCATAAGCCAGGTATTCGTCCATGCTGGGGATCTTGCCCATGATCGCGGCCACTGCTGCCAGTTCCGCTGAGGCCAGGTAAACATTGGCGCCGTTACCGAGCCTGTTGGGGAAGTTACGTGTCGAGGTCGATACTACCGTGCTGTTTGCGGCAACGCGCGCCTGGTTACCCATGCACAGGGAACAGCCCGGCATTTCGGTGCGCGCGCCGGAGCGACCAAAGATACCGTAGTAACCCTCGGCAGTGAGTTGACGTTCGTCCATTTTAGTTGGCGGTACTATCCACAGACGCGTCGAAACCGGGCCATCGAGTTTTTCCAGTAACTTACCCGCGGCACGGAAGTGGCCAATATTGGTCATACAGGAGCCTATAAAAACCTCATCAACCTTAGTACCTGCAACTGCAGACAGGGGTTTGATATCGTCCGGGTCGTTGGGGCAGGCGAGCAAGGGCTCTTTAATCTCGTTCAAATCGATTTCGATAATTTCCGCATACTCGGCATCCGCGTCGGCTTCAAGCAGAACCGGATTCTCGAGCCACGCCTGCATTGCCTCAATGCGGCGAGTGATGGTACGCACATCACCGTAACCGTCACTGATCATCCACTGCAACATGGTGATATTGGAGTTTATGTATTCAATAATGGGCTCTTTATCGAGTTTTACCGTACATCCGGACGAAGAACGTTCGGCCGACGCATCGGACAATTCAAATGCCTGCTCTACTTTTAGCTGCGGTAAACCTTCGATTTCGAGAATGCGGCCGGAAAACACATTTTTCTTGCCTTTCTTTTCGACGGTTAACAGGCCCCGTTGAATCGCCGCATAAGGTATGGCGTTGACCAGGTCACGCAATGTTATGCCAGGCTGCATCTCGCCTTTGAAACGAACCAGCACCGATTCCGGCAAATCGAGCGGCATCACGCCCGTCGCGGCCGCGAATGCCACCAGGCCCGAACCCGCCGGAAATGATATACCGATAGGAAAACGGGTATGCGAATCACCGCCGGTACCGACAGTGTCCGGTAACAGCATACGGTTCATCCATGAATGGATGATGCCGTCGCCGGGGCGCAGGGACACACCGCCACGGTTTTGCATGAAATCCGGCAATGTATGGTGGGTGATAACGTCGACCGGCTTGGGATAGGGCGCAGTATGACAAAACGATTGCATCACCAGGTCTGCAGAAAAACCAAGACAGGCAAGATCCTTGAGTTCATCCCGCGTCATCGGTCCTGTTGTGTCCTGTGAACCCACCGTGGTCATTTTTGGTTCACAATACATTTCGGGCCGAACCCCCGGCAATCCACAGGCTTTGCCGACTATTTTTTGCGCCAGGGTATAACCTTTACCACTGTCTGCCTGTGTCTCCGGGATCTCGAATATATCGGTTGCCGGCAAGTCCAGCGCCGTACGAGCGCGGTCGGTTAGACCTCGACCGATAATCAACGGAATACGCCCACCGGCGCGCACTTCATCCTGTAGCACGTTGGTCGCGAGCTCAAAACTGGAAAGAACTTCATCACTGTCATGCCTGGTGACTATGCCCCGGAAGGGATAAATATCGACTACATCACCCATTTCGAGTCTGGAAACATCCATTTCTATCGGCAGGGCGCCTGCGTCTTCCATGGTATTGAAAAAGATCGGTGCAATCTTGGCGCCAAAACAATAGCCGCCATTGTTCTTATTGGGAATATAGGGGATGTCTTTACCCATATGCCATAAAACCGAATTGGTCGCCGATTTTCTGGATGAACCGGTGCCGACAACGTCGCCGACATAGGCAAGCGGATGGCCCAGCTTCTTCAACTCCTGAATTTTTTGCAGGGGTTTATCGGTCAGCCCCTCGCGCGGGTTTATCAGCATGGCGTTAGCATGCAGGGGTATATCAGGACGTGACCAGGCATCCTGGGCAGGAGACAAGTCATCGGTATTGGTTTCGCCTGGAACCTTGAATATTGTTACCGTGATTTTTTCCGCCA
>QNFD01000020.1 GCA_003645435.1 Gammaproteobacteria bacterium
GCCCGATCTGCATAGTTGCCTGCAAAAATTGCCGGTATTGCTTGAATCACTGCAGCCTCGCCTGCAGCGGCTCGACGCCGATTACCGCATACAAAACTGCTTTCTGAAGATGAAATTTTTCGATTTCAACCAGACCACCATCGAGCGACAGCAGACCACGCCCAGTATCGACGATTACGCGATGCTGTGCGAAGAAGCCTGGCTACGCGCCGAGGTTCCAGTGCGTTTACTCGGCCTCGGCGTACGCCTGATCGACCTCACCGATGACAGCGGACAGATGGATTTGTTCGAAGAACTTGCCGAATAACAGGCCCCAGACAAGCGGGAAAATGTCAATAATTTCCACTTGTTTTTATTTATCAGAGAGTTATGCTCTGCATTCAATGTAGGTTAGCAACAACACTTCCTAACTCATTGGATAAATGCCAGGCAAAAACATGAAGAAAAAATTACGCGCGCCAAAGTTCGAGACCCTGATCTCGTCACCCTGGGCCAGCAGGTCACCGCAAAACTCATATTACGGGGATCCTAGTTACGTCAACCAGGAACAACACGGCCTCGAACACATCGAACGTGACAAGGCAGACGACGAAGGCGTCGAACAAGTCGTCATCCTCGGTTACAACTAGCCCACATCGTCCGCTTCTCGCGGACCACCATCACTCTCTTCGGCTTCGTGCCGATCACGCGTCTGCTCCCAATCCCTCAAAACAGACCTTCACCACCAGCAGGCTCGACAGAATCCCTGAATGAGCAGTGACCTCCTGTTGATTGCAATCGCCTGCGCGACCTCGATGATAACCGCGATTACCGGCATCGGTGGCGGCATGATGCTGATCGCAATCATGCCCGGCTTCCTGCCGGCAACCGCGATCGTGCCGGTACATGCCCTGGTTCAGCTATTTTCCAACTCGAGCCGGGCGCTGTTTGGCTGGCGCTTCCTGCGCTGGGAGTTCGTACTCGCATTCATAGCAGGATCGGTTGTCGGCGGCACGATCGCCGCGGCGATATCGCGCAAAATCAATCTCGAGTACACGCCGCTGTTCATCGCCGCCTACATTCTGTTCACGGTGTGGGGGCCGGTGCGGAAATTCAGCAAACCACCGCGCGGTGAGTTTGTCGTCATCGGCGCGGTTCAAACAGGGTTGAGCATGCTGGTCGGCGCGACCGGTTTGGCCCTTTACTTCTCTTTTGCGCGCTCGATCGCCACACGTATCAACTCCATGGCTTCCTCGGCCTCGCCCCAACCCTTCACCTTTACCCATTTTTCTTCTTCAAGATCCTTGTAGTGCTCAAAGAAGTGGGCAATTTGATCAAGCAATACCGGCCGGAGATCCCGGTAAGAGCCGACATCTCCATAATAGGGATGAAGCGCATCCACTGGTACGCAGAGAATTTTTTCATCGATACCACTTTCATCCTCCATCATTAAAACGCCGATCGGGCGAGAGCGGATAACGACGCCGGGAATCACCGGTATCTGGCCCAGAACAGCGGCATCAATAGGATCACCATCGTCTGACAGGGTATGAGGGATGAAGCCGTAGTTGCATGGATAATACATAGCTGTGTGTAGAAACCGGTCGACATACATGGCGCCCGATTCCTTATCTAATTCATACTTGACGGGAACCCCGCCAATGGGTATTTCGATAATCACATTAACGTCGTAAGGTGGATTTTTTCCAATCGGGATTCGGTCTAATATCATGTGCTTACTCCTTCATTGTCGGCATCGAAACCTGATGCTGCCGGAATGCGAAATGAAAATGTCGCGCCTTTATTGAGTTCGCTATCAACCCAGATCTCTCCGCCAAATCGGCTGATAATCTCCGCGCAAATGGGAAGACCCAGTCCGCTACCCTTTGGTTTGCCGCTGTCCTGGTTGCCGACTTGCTGAAAGCGTTCAAAAACCTTTTGATGGTCGCGAGCATCGATGCCCTGGCCATTATCTTGCACACTGACAATCAGGCCATCTTCTTCAGCCTTCGCTACAATCCACACCTCTCCATTGTCTACATCACAGAACTTGACTGCATTAGAGATGAGGTTTATTACAACTTGCGCCAGCCGGTCCGCATCTACATCCACCAGGGGGAGGTTTTCTGGAATGCTGGCTTGCAACAAAATACCTCGGCCCTGCCGAAACAACCCGGCCGTCGCGCCAATCGCCTCATCGATCACCTCTTTCGGATCGAGTATTCGCTTATTCCATTCGAGCTTTCCGGATTCCATCTTGGCAATATCGAGAACATCATCGATAAGGCGTGTCAACCTCTCGCTTTCCTTGACGATAATGCCTACAAATTTTTCTCTTTGTTGTGCCGGCATATCAGGGCTGTCAAAGATTATCTCAGAGAAGGAACGGATTGATGTCAGTGGGGTTCTCAGTTCGTGGCTTACCGTAGATACGAATTCATCTTTGAGCTTATCCAGCTCCAGCAAGCGAATATTGGCAGTTTTAAGGTCATTTGACGCTTTCTCCAACTGCACGGATTTCTCCTTCAACTGCCTGCTGTACTCGATTATTTGCGATGCTTCATCGACTATTTGCATCATTTCGTCGATGTCATGTACTTCCTCGCGCACCACCGAGGCGACCATGATTCGCGCCGAAGCTGAGCCAATGGCGCCCGCGAGCTGGCGTTCGCCAAAGGCAACGGCTTCAGCATCCGCCGGGCTATCATCTTCGAGTTTCCGTTCAATCAATTGCTCGTAACGACCAAATGCGACTACCATTCTTGATTCACCAATGAATCGCGCTACCAGATTTCTTAACTCTTCAATCGTAATATTGCCCTGCCAGAATCCTCGACCACCGGTCGTTTTCTTGAATACATCGACAAAAAGAATCGCCTGGCTACGCTCGACAATACTCTGCGAGGTAAATATCGAAACGCACAGGTAAAGGCCAATATTGACGAACATTGCCCAAAACAGGGCATGACTGATGGGGTCGAGCCCCTGCAACCCAAACAAGGCATAAGGCTTCAACATTTCAATGCCATAGGGACCATTCGATAAAAAGCTTTCGGAAAGCCATCCAGAACGGGCAAATGACGGCATCAGCAACGTATAGAACCAACACAAAAATCCGCCGGCCAGACCCGCAAAAGCACCGGCACGACTTGCTCCTTTCCAAAATATCCCACCGATGATAGCGGGTGCGAACTGTGCAGCGGCGGTGAAGGAAACCAGGCCTATCGATACCAGCGCGTAGGAGTCACCGATAAGCCTTACATATACGTATCCCAGCAGTAACATCAATCCAATAGTGACACGACGAATGGAAAGGATCAGTCCCGTTAAATCAGCACGTTCATTAAGCCGCAACCCCGCGAATCTTAACAATACAGGCATCACAAGATCGTTAGAGACCATGGTACTGAGCGCAATTGTCGCCACGATAATCATCCCGGTAGCAGCCGAAAGTCCGCCGATAAAAGCAAGCAACGCCAGCGCCTCCTGTTTCTCAGCCATGGGCAGGGTTAGCACGAAAGTGTCTGCATTTACTCCGCCTGCAGGGAAATGCATGAGACCACCAAATGCGATCGGTAATACAAATATATTAATCAGCAGGAGATAGAGCGGAAATAGCCAGATGGCTTTCTTGAAATGTGACTCGTCCACATTTTCCACTACGGTCACTTGAAACTGCCGTGGCAGGAAAATGATTGCCGCCATGGAGAGCACCGTGAGCGAAGCCAGGCTACCGTAGCCGCCAGCGCCCTCAATTACGAAAAGTTTTGCCATGCTTGCAGAGTTTTGCGCGCGCAAAAATATGTCGCCAAAGCCATCGTAAACGCCGTAGGTGACGAATAGACCGACTGCCAGAAAAGCCAATAACTTAACTACAGACTCGAATGCAATCGCAACCACCATTCCCTCGTGATGTTCGCTCGCATCGATGTGTCGAGCACCAAACAGAATTGCGAATGCGGCCATAAAAATAGCCACATAAAATGCCGTGTCGGTAAGAATTGGCACACTGCTCAAGTTCTTCGGCATGATAATTTCGGGATATTGCACCAGCAAGGTGAAGCTGGTGGACACGGCTTTAAGCTGGAGCGAGATATAAGGCATGATGCCAATTACGGCGATAATCGTCACCAGACCGCCTAAATATGAACTCTTTCCATATCGTGAAGCTATGAAGTCCGCGATAGAAGTAATTCGGTTGATCCTGGATATCCTGATAATCTTGCGAATCAAAAACCAGCCAAGAATGAATGCCAGGGTAGGTCCAATATATATTGGCAGAAAACCGACACCGCTGGACGCGGCGCGCCCGACACTTCCATAAAATGTCCACGAGGTACAATAGACTGCAATCGAGAGCGTGTAGATATAGGGATTTGCGATTAAACTCCGATTCTGATCAGCTCGCTTATCACCCCAGTAGGCTATTGCAAACAGTACGCATAAATACAGGAATGCAACAGCGGTAATTGTATACCCCTGTAGCATGGGCTAGTTTTTCTCACCGGTTACACTTGTCGTGTCGCCGGGTTCTTTATTCACTGCCTTGATTTTTCTCTCTTGCTCAGCGTTTACCTGGGTGCGCTCGACAACCAGCATCATCAGCGCAATCAACGCCGCCCAGGCGAGGAACAGGTAGAGAAACAACAGCGGGATTCCCGCGACCAGAACAGGTTTGTCAAATATCAGAATAAATGGCGGACTGAACATTAAAATGCCGAGAATGAGTAATCCGACAATTCGTTCGCTCGAAATCCCTGAACGTTTCATGGCTTCTGACAAGTCTTGTTAAACTGATCAGCCCGGGTAAATTCTTCGGCGAACAGGGACAATTGACCAGTATTCATCGTCAGGTTTTGCGACCACTGCTAGGTTTCGCTGTCACCCAATAATTCCTCTACTCGCTTTAAGATATCGCGAGTAGAGAAAGGCTTGGTCATGTAGGCATCGGCGCCCAGGGACATTCCTTTTTCGCGCTCTGAATCTCTACCCTTGGCTGTCAACATGATAATGCGGATCGATTTCCACAGTGGATTTGCGCGTATTTTCTCGCAGACTTCGAAGCCGTCCAGCTTAGGCATCATTACATCGAGTATCAACAGGTCAGGAACCGTCGCAGTGACCTTTTCCATTGCCTGCTCACCATCGTAAGCGATCACAACCTCGTATCCGGCGCTCTTCACAACGTATTCGAGTGAGGTGACGATGTATTCTTCATCATCGACTATTAAGACAGTCTTACTCATATCTCGCTCCTTAACTCCTTCTCTGCCGCTGTTGTAGCAAACCTACAACCCTCAGAGTGCCAGGTATTCATGCCGCAATTCCTCATTATCGAGTACCTCTTGCGCAGAGCCACGGAAAACAATTTCCCCGGTGTCCAGGATGATCGCGCTATCGGCAAGCTTAAGCGCTGCGATGGCGTTCTGCTCGACTATGATTGTGGTAATACCGGCTTCCTTGACATCCTGCAGGATCGCTTCTATCTCGTGTACGATGACCGGGGCCAGGCCTTCATAGGGTTCATCCAGCAACAACAACTTGATATCGCGGGCGAGCGCCCTGGCCACCGCCAACATCTGCTGTTCACCGCCCGAAAGTGTTGTTGCTTCCTGCCGACGGCGTTCATCGAGGCGTGGAAAATGCTGGTAAATGCGTTTCAGCGGCCAACCTACAGGTTCGGCAATCTGGGCCAGACTCAGGTTTTCTTCAACCGTCAGGCCTGGAATGATGCGCCGATCCTCCGGCACCAGCTGAATACCCGCCTGGGCAGCCTGGTAGGCAACCAGGTTGTGAATCGGCTTGCCTTGCAGAAAAATTTCCCCGCTCCTGATCGCAGGCTCTTCCGCGCGCGCAATGGCACGCAGCGTCGATGTTTTGCCGGCGCCGTTACGACCAAGCAAGGCGACTATTTCGCCCTCGGCGATATCGAAGGATACACCCTGAACTATGTAAGATTCATTGTAGTAAGCGTGGATGTCACGACAGGAAAAAAATACCTCCGGATTATCGGAAATTGTGTTTTCGTCTTGCACACCGTCGGCGGCAATTGTCGGATCTGTGTTAACCACAACGCCGGAATTCGTCGTTGTCATCCCAGTTCCCCTCCCAGATAGGCCTCGATGACAACCGGGTTACCCTTGATTTCATCCGGTTTGCCCTCGGCAATTATGGCTCCCTGCGCCAGCACCGATATTTTCTGGGCAAGGGAAAAAACCACGTGCATATCATGCTCGATAATAATTTTGGTGATACCACGTTCGGAAATCTTTTTTAGCAGGTCAATAGTATTGTTGGTATCTGCACGCGCCATGCCGGCAGTGGGTTCATCCAGCAGCAATAACTTAGGATGTTGAATCAGGCACATCGCGAGTTCCAGGCGCCGTTTGTCGCCACGCGACAGCGTCGATGAAATTATCTCCTTGCGATCGATCAGGCCCATATCTTCGAGTATATCGAGCACCTCATCACGCACCTCGGCACGCGATTCTACATGTCGCCAGGCATTCATCCTGAAGGCGCCATCGGCCTTGGCAAAGGCTGGAATCATGACATTTTCAAATACACTCAACTCTTCAAAAATTTCCGGCGTCTGAAAAACTCGCGACACTCCCAGTTGATTGATCTGGTGCGGTTTCAACCCCAGCAAAGACTCGCCATCAAATTGCACGCTACCCGTATCGGGGGTCAAACGCCCGACGAAACAATTTAGCAGGGTAGACTTTCCCGCTCCATTCGGGCCAATGATAGCGTGCACGCTACCTTGCTCAACCTGCAAGTTGACTTGATTCAAGGCACGCAGGCCACCGAAGGTCAAATTGACGTCAGAAACTTCTAGAATAGCCATGTCACTAACCTGCCGAATCCGTCGGCAACGGGGCGACGGGCTTGTTTCGTTTATAAAGTGCACGAATCCGGGTTAACCCGTCTACCAGGCCACCAGGCAAAAATATAACGATAACCATAAACAAGAGACCAAGCGTAAAATGCCAGCCTTCACCGACAAACATGCTGGTCACCGCAACAGAGAAATCCTGCAAACCGGACGGCAGGAAAGAAAACGATGCCTCTAGAATGGAATCATTGATCGAGGAAAAAATATTCTCGAAATACTTGATAATGACTGCCCCAAGTACCGGGCCAATCAAGGTGCCAACACCGCCCAGAATAGTCATTAGAACCACCTCGCCAGAGGCTGTCCATTGCATTCGCTCGGCGCCCGCCAAAGGGTCGGTTGCCGCCAACAGTCCTCCGGCCAGGCCTGCATACATGCCTGAAATCACAAAAGCAGCCAGTAGATAGGGTCGCGTATTAACCCCCGTATACATCAATCGGTTTTTGTTCGACTTGATCGCCTTTAATACCATGCCGAAATTGGATCGCGCAATTCGCATTGCGATGTAAAAACCAATAATCAGCAGCACCGCACAGAAATAGAATCCGGGATAACCACTCATCTTCATGCCGAATAAATTGGTAATCGGAATGCCATTTTCAATAACCCCGAATGCCTGGTCTACCAACCTCAGATCTTCGTCACGAAGATTTAAAACATAGTCCGCCGCTCGATCTGACGGCGCAAGCTGACGCACCTGCAAACCGGTTTCGCCGTTGGTGATTGGGGTCAGCACGGAATAGGCCAGGTTGTAGGACATTTGCGCAAAAGCCAGCGTCAGAATCGAGAAATATATTCCCGATCGACGCAGGGTGACGAAGCCGATGATTAACGCAAACACGCCAGCTATTACAATCGAAAACATTATCGCCGGAATGACATTCATCGTGAACAACTTGAACATCCACACCGAGGCATACGATCCAACCCCTAGAAAAGCCGCATGACCGAAGGACAAATAGCCGGTAAGACCAAACAGGATATTGAACCCGATTGCAAACAGGCCATAGATCGCGAACTTCTGCAGCAAGTCGGGATAAGCAGCCCCGAATGGGATTAAAATAATTGGTGCTGAAAGTACTATCACAGCAAATAGAATTAGCAGGCGCAAGTCTGCCCGGGATGATGTACTCGACATTATTACTAATCCTCCATCACGCCTTTGCGGCCCATGAGGCCGCGGGGCATGGTCAGAAGTATTATCACCGCAACCAGGTAGATAATAATCTGATCTATTCCCGGGATAATACTCTTGATTTCATTCATAGACGCGAACGACTGCAACACACCCAGCAGAAAACCCGCCGCCACTGCTCCACCCAGGGAACCCATGCCGC
This sequence comes from Gammaproteobacteria bacterium, assembly GCA_003645435.1. The sequence continues at coordinate 8,212 of QNFD01000020.1, forward strand.
CAACAACTACCACAACAAACGATAGCACCAGGAAATCCATACCCATATGGTAGTCGGGCGGAAGAATTGGCGTGTACATCGCGCCGGCCACCCCGGCGACGATGGCGGCCAGCCCGAAAACCACGGTAAAACGTCTCTCGATATTGATTCCGAGCAGACTCACCATTTCCCGATCGCGCATGCCGGCGCGAACCACCATGCCAAATGTGGTGAATTGCAGGAATGCAAATACAGCAAAGATAACAATGGCTGAGAAAGCGAAATAAACCAGCCTCCACCACGGGTACACGACGCTCTCGCCCAGGCCCAGCCAGATACCGATATTGGCACTACCAGAGACGATGTCCGGCGCAGATTGTGGAATCGGATTCGCACCGAAGTAATGTTTGATAATTTCCTGCAGCACGATAGCCAGGCCGAAGGTCACTAAAATCTGGTCTGCGTGGGGGCGGTTGTAAAAATGCTTGATCAGTCCCCGCTCCATGATCACGCCGATGATCAACATCAGGGGAATAGTAAACAAGATGGAAAGGGGGACCGCAAAGTCAATCATAATGGTGCCGATATCACCGAACCAGATTTCGAGATACGGCGTACGAACTTCCAGGGCAGTTCCCCAGGCGGTTGTCTGGTTGGGGTCGAGAACTACCTGCTCGAGGCTGATCAACTTGTTGAATGACACCGCACAGAAAGCACCGAGCATGAATAGTGCGCCATGGGCGAAATTGACAATGCCGAGAGTGCCGAAGGCAAGTGTCAGTCCCAAAGCGATCAATGCATAGGCGCCACCCTTATCGAGGCCATTGAGTATTTGTAGAAATAATGCATCCATAAGCTTTACTCACTCATCGCGGCTGCAATGTAGTCTGATGCCATTGCATCTGTTGCAGTCACCCGAGAATATACAATCCCGGGCGACTGCGCCAGATAGCCAGTAAGTTAGCCGTTGTTCACCGGACCAAGATTGCCGCCGAATATGGCGGGATCATACTCAACCTGGGAGCGCGGCGTAATTTCCACTACTTCAAGCAGATCAAACTGCGATGTCGGATTTTGATTGCCGCGTACCACCAGCACATCTTTGAAGCACTGGTGATCGGCTGCACGATACTCTGTTGCACCGTTGCCCATGCCATCGAACTCAAACCCTTCCAGAGACTTGACCACACCTTCCGGAGCAAAGGTTCCCGCCATTTCGCAAGCGTTTGCATATAGCAAGGTCTGTACATAGCAAGTATGCGCAGCCATGGACGGTGGTGCGCCGTATTCGGCGCCAAAGCTTTTTACGAACGCCTTCGATGCCGGATCTTGCAACGACCAGTTCCAGTTGGTTGAACCTAGAATGCCCTTGATCGAGTCCCCGGCACCTTGTGCCATCAAACGCGAGAACAATGGCACAACGATTTCAAAGTTCTTGCCATTCACCTGCTTGTCGCGCAGACCGAACTGCACCGCCTGGGTCAAGGAATTGATCATATCCTTGCCGTAGTGATTGAGGATCAACACATCGGCGCCGGAATTCAATACCGGTGTAATGTACTGAGAGAAGTCACCGGCACCTACGGGTGTCTTGACGGTATTAGTGGTTTGCCAGCCAAGCGCCTCAGTCGTATTCTTCATCGACTCTTCCTGCGTCCAGCCCCAGGTATAGTCAGCGGTCAGATGGTAGGCCTTGCGTTCCTTGCCGTATTCCTTCTCAAGTACGGGGCCCAGCGCTGCGCCCGACATATAGGCATTGAAAAAGTGCCGGAAGCCGTTACGACGTTTATCCTTACCGGTAGTATCGTTGGAGTGGGTAAGACCCGCCATGAAGATAACGCCGGCTTCCTGGCAAAGACCCTGAACGGCTATCGCCACGCCGGAGGATGAACCACCGGTAATCATCAGGGCACCGTCCTTTTCGATCATACGCTTGGCAGAAGCACGCGCGGCGTCTGACTTGGTCTGGGTATCACCAGTAACGAAAATCACCTTCTTGCCAAGAATGCCGTTACCTTTGAGTGTTGAGGGCTTGAAAGTATTCATCATACCCCCGTCGCCTTCGCCATTCAGGTGACTAACCGCCAATTTATAAGCACGCAGTTCGTCGGCGCCCTCATCGGCATAGGCGCCGGTTTGCGGCACGTTAAAACCCAGAGTGACCGTACTACCCGTTGGTTTGTTGAGATAGTTGGCGGCATGGGCATTGCGAATCAAAAGCGTTGGCATTGCCAGAGCCACACCGGCGGCGACGCCTCCCTTAATTACTTTTCTTCGTGTAAAACTGGAGTCAAAATCACTCATATTATTTACTCTCCTCAATGGTTATAAATTTCAGCCACCGTCAGCCCAGGTTTTTCCATGTGGGATCTAATTTCAGCAGCGATGAATGGACACTTCCGTCGCAACAATAACAGAATTAGTAAATATATCAGCAAGCCATTGTAATTGAAGTAAAGTTTTGTAAAATTATTTGCGCATAGCCGAGTGAAAATGTAAAAGTGTAAAAATTCGAAGATTACGCGCGCGAAATACCCGCCTCAAACCGGGTTTGATGCCGCGCACTCTTCAGTCAATTCGATAAGGTGTGTCATGGCAAATGTGCCCGCAGGATTCAGAATCCGCAAAGTTCGCAAACGTCAGAATATGACGCAGGGTGCGCTGGCTAAAGAGGCCGGAATTTCAACTAGTTATCTCAACCTTATCGAACACAATAAACGATCGATCAGCGGAAAAATCCTGAGTAAAATTGCGCAGGCCCTGGCAACTGATGTAATCGAATTTTCCGGATATGAAGATGCCCATCTCATCCAGGGTCTGGCAAGCCTCTGCGGCAATCCACTGTTTCGCGACCTGCCAATGGAAGAAAGTGGTGCGCAGAATATAATCGGTATGGAACCTGCGTGGGGTCGTGCCATGTTGCTTTTACATGATGCTTACAACGGTGCAAGCAAGACGATTGAATCGCTTTCAGACAGATTCAACCGGGATCCGTTTCTAGTTGAATCCAGCCACGAAATTGTAACCCAGATTACAGCAATCAGATCGTTCGCTGAAATTCTCACCGAATTCGACGATCTGCCAGCACAGACGCGCAAACGATATAACTCATTAGTCGCAAAAGAATCCTCTGCATTGAGTTCGGCGGCAAAGGCTTTCTTTGCGTTTCTGGATGATGTCGATGCGACGGTCCGGGCAACAACACCCTCGGGTGAAGTGGAAGATTTTGTCGATGCCCATGAAAATTACTTCTCTGCTCTAGAACAGGCGGCAGAGGCCTTGCAAGCACGGATAGAGGCCCCTGGTGAAATAAACAACGAGGCAATTACAAACTACCTTGCCCGCCTACATGGCATAACTATAAACCCGAACCCCGAGGTCGCGGAAAATTTAAGATTTGTCGACTATCAGCTCGTTGACAGCCAACTCGATTTACTTAAGTCACATCCTCCCGCGACCCAACGATTTCTCATAGCCCAGTTTATCTTCGAACGCGAACATGCAGACATTCTGGATGAACTTGTTGACGACAAGGTGCTGACCAGCGATGACGCGCGGGCGCGGGCGCGACGGGCGCTGGCACGCTATGCAGCAGGGGCTTTCCTGTTTCCTTACAAACCCTTCCTGAAAGCTGCGATAGAGTTACGCTACGATATTCAGGCCCTGCAACACCTTTTTGGAGGAAGCTTTGAGCAAATAGTGCATCGCTTGATGACTCTCCGCGCCCCTGGGTCTGCCGGCATACCATTCCTGTTCATGCGCACTGACCTGGCGGGAAATATTTCCAAACGATTCAGCCTGTCGAATCTGCATCTGCCTCGCTATGGGGGCGCCTGCCCGCTCTGGGCTCTCTATCGCGCATTCTTGACACCGGCTCAAATTATCGCTCAAACGGTACAAATGCCCAACAAACAGGAATTCTTGTTCGTCGCACGAACCGTCACAAAACAGGCTGATTCATTCGGCACCCCGGAAAAAACCTATAGCGTGATGTTTGGATGCGATTTGGCTTATGCTGACCAGGTCGTTTATGGCGAAGCTTATAAAAACTCTCAGGCCAGTCTAATCACGGAAGTGGGGAGCAGTTGTCGTCTCTGCCCTCGACAGGCTTGCATTCACCGAGCTCATGCCACGATTTTGTCGGCCTCCGACTAACTTTACTTAGTGTACAATGCAGCCTGTGAAAAAATAATCTGCAGGCGGCATTGCTTTTCCGCCCGCGAAGCACTGGGCAGATATTAAATGTCGCGACTGGTACTTATAGCCGAGGATGAACCACTCATATTAGAACCCCTACAGTTCCTTTTGGAACAATCCGGGTTACGCGTGGTAACGGCTACTGATGGCAAAGGAGCGATCCGATCCATTGTGGAGCTGCACCCGGATCTGGTAATACTGGACGTGAAGATGCAACATCATTCAGGCTTTGATGTCCTGAAAATGATACGCGCCGATCCCGAACTATCCCCGATCAAGGTCCTGATTCTAACCGCCTTGCGCCTGAAAGAGGAGCATCGTATCGCGATAGAACTTGGAGCCGACAAGTACATTACCAAGCCATTTTCGAACAAAGACCTGATCGCTAATGTGCAAGAACTTCTAGAGCTACCCTGATCCGGAGACAGATAAACTGCTTGCTTCAAAAGAACCAGACATGTCTATCAATCGATAGCAATTGATGTAAATCAAGGTAATACTGGTGGGAATATCGTGTATTAGGCGAATATTTCACCGCAAACAATAGTCGAGTATCAGCATGCAATACAAGAATATTCTAGTCTATCTTGATCAGGGAGCATCCAACCAGGAACGCGTCAATACAGCGATCGCTATCGCCAGGGCGCACCATGCCCAGGTAACCGGTGTGGTCGTCAATGCCCTGCCGAACTCCAGTATTCTGCGCAGACTGGGAATTGGTAAAGGAGATACATTGATGGAACAACAACGTGTCGACTCTCAGGCGACGATCGAACACTTCGAACAGGCAACAGCCGAAGAAGGCCTGCAGGCAGATACCCGTGTTATCGAATGCACCGAAGGCCGCGCACCCGAAAAGCTCGCGCGCATGGCACGGGTTTTTGATTTGAATATTATGCGTCAGGCGAATCCGGATAAACCGAACGCCTCATTCATAGCCGAACTATCTGAAGAGGTCTTGTTCTCATCGGGCCGGCCGGTATTCTTTATGCCCTATATCGGTGCGCATAATATCCCCTGCCGCATCGGGCTTATTGCCTGGGATGGGAGTCAAGCCGCGACACGAGCGATACACGATGCCCTGCCGTTGCTGGAAATGATGGAAAAGGTCATTATCCTGATCGTCGATGCAAATAAAATTGAACATTACGCAGACTCACAACCCGGAGAAGAACTTTCCCGTCACCTGGCCATGCACGGCATAAACAATGAGGTCAGTCGTATATCTAAAGGCGAGGTCAGTACCTCAACTATTATTTTGAACGAACTTTCCAATACCGGCGCCGATATTCTGATTATGGGAGGCTACGGCACGCCCAAATTGCGAGAAATCATACTCGGTGGCGTAACCCGGACTTTATTCGAGTGCATGACGGTACCGGTGTTTATGTCGCACTAAACCCGGTCGCAGGAATCAGCGCAAATGACGCTGTAGTATCTGCTGGATGCGCGTTTCCACCCAGCTGTGCGCGGCCAGGTTCTCGATAAATCCGCAATGCCCTCCATGACGACTGGTTTCGATGTGCAGGTTTTCGTTCGGCTCGATGCGCGCCAGGTCCGCGACCGGACAGATCGGGTCGTCCTCGGCGGCGATCAGGTAAGCGGGCACAGCCATGCGGGATAAACGCTCCCCGACCAGCGCGTATGCGGCGAAGTAGTCTTCTAGCCGTTCATAAATCGTGTGGCTCGGAATAAACAGGCGATTGAGATCATCGAGCGACTTCGCGCGCGCCAGGTCCGTGGCGTAATCGAGATCAGGAAAACAGGCCAGCTTGCGCCGCAACGATTCGTGCCAGCGTTTGAAGAAATAACGCTCGTATGCGAAGAAACCGGCGTTCAAGGCATCCATCGCATGCGCCGGATCGATCGGTGGTGCGACGGCGACACAGGCATTCAGACCGAGTTGTTCGCCGCGGTCGGCGGCAATTCTCAAGGCGAAGCTCCCGCCCAGCGAAAAACCCGCAAGAAATACCGTTTCATAGGTTTCGTCGTCGATGAATCCCTGCAACGCGCTGGCAACCTCCGGCGAGCGCGTCGAGTTGAACAACTCGCGGTTGAGGTGATGCGAGTCGCCATGGTCGCGCAGGTTGACGCGCAGCACGTCGAGCCCCTGCGCCAGCAAGCCTGCCGCGGTCGTGACCAGGTATGCAGAGCGGCTCGAACCTTCCCAGCCGTGCAGTAGTATCACCAGGGCCGATGAATCACGCGCTGCACGATCGTGCTCAGCGAGCAGGCGCGTGCCGTCCTGCGCCTCCAGCACCCGGCCTTGCGTATCCAGGTTTTTCAGAATTCCGCGCGCGCGCCACTTTCGCGGCCCCTGGGAGTTGAGCATGGTCTGCAGGTGCGCATTGCGCAGGTAGCGTGGCGCCTTGAAGGCAGATGAATCGGTCACGCGATCAGGAACTCGCTTCGCTTGCCATCCGCTGGCGAATGCCTTCGTTGATACGCTGGAACTGCTCGATCAATTGATCGCAGTCGAATCGACTGGAATAACAGAGCACGGCCATGGTGATGAATACCTCGCCGTCTTTTTTGACCACTTCCCTGCGCACCGCGGTCGGATGCACCGGATGATCATCCGGAGTAAAAGACCAGAGTATGTACTTGCCATCGCCCTTTTGCCTGAATAACGTCCAGCCCTCGTATTCGGTCTTTGTCGCGGCGGGGTTCGCGCTCAGCGCATCGAAGGCATCCTGCACCGTTTCATAGCCGATTGGTGATTGCGCATCGGGCAGCGCGTCAGGCGCTTGCTGGGCAATCGCCATTGACTGGTAAAACAACAAACACAGTAACAACCCGAAACGGTTCATTTTTCCTCCTGTCAACCGGTCCCCCCGCCGATCACATCTTCGAGTATCTCGATTTCGCGCGCAAGTTCTCGTGACAGGTTTATCATCAACAATCCGAAATCGGCCGGAAATTCGACGTGCAGCCTGTAAAACTGTTCACTGCTGATATCGAGAATCAGGCTGTCTTCTACGGCAACGTCGGTTCCGTTGTGGGTCAACAGGCCGATCATCAGATCAAACCCGATCTGCTCGCCCTA
>QNFD01000021.1 GCA_003645435.1 Gammaproteobacteria bacterium
AAGCTGGTGGTTCGACGCAATCATTAATTACCGGGGCGATGCCCTTCAATATAGAGTAAAAGATACCTTCTCTACTATTCTGGGGAAAGTTATCAAAAAATGGCATTTCTCCCTCTCCCTGAGGGAGAGGGCTGGGGTTGCCTACATGGATGTAGGTAAGGGGCGTGAGCAGGAGCGGAAGCTTGAGGGGGTCAGTCTAAAAGCATCCCCCTCATCCCTGCCTTCTCCCCCAAGGGGGAGAAGGGGTAGATTGTGATTTTATTTTTACTACAAGCCAAATGACTCGCACCTATGTTCCCTTTCTAGCCCGCGAAAAACTGATTTCATCACTAGATTTGCATCATAAGGCTATCTATAATCGCAGCACTTTTCGCCATCACTAATCTACCCGAAGACAACCCAATGCCTAAATTAACCACTGTATACTGGCGCGATATTCCCGCCCAGGTGATTGCCAAAGAACGCCGTGAAAATTCAAAACTGGTGTTAACCGAACGATTTGCAATAGCTATCGATAAGGCGGCAATGCGCGCCAAGATGGCCGGTACTGACGCTTATCTCGAACAGTGGCGGCAGGAATCAGTCAAATGCGGCAATGACCTGAAAGCCAGTGTCGATGCAGCTGCGGCGAAACTCGAACAGGCTTATGACGATGATCGTCTCGGGGAGCTGGTACGCAGCGGCGGCGTCGAGGCCGAATAAGTGCGACTTACCGTTACGGATCTAGTGCGCGAATTAAGTCTTTGCCTTCGTTGCGGGAATTATTGACCGTGGAATTCACAGCGTAATATTGATACCGGGGTGAGGTATTGCTCAACAGCTTATCGGCGTCGCTGGTGTTTTCCGTGCTGCAGTTTAACCATTTCGAATAGTCCGGTCGCGATATATGCACCGGCATGCGATGGTGGATTTCCGCTATCGCGTCTCTGGCTTCAGTGGTAATTATCGCGCAGGACTGGATTTCATTGCCGTCGCCATCCTGCCAGTGCTCCCAGATACCCGCCATCGAAAACAACTGGTGCTCGATATGGCAGCAATAGGGTTGCTTACGTCCACCCTCAAGCCGCCATTCGTAGTATCCACTAGCCGGAATCAGGCACCGACGACGCCGGTAGGCATGTCGAAACGAGGGTTTTTCCGCCACGCTCTCGGCACGAGCGTTGAACATCCGATTACCCATGGTGACATCCTTCGCCCAGGAAGGTATCAATCCCCAGCGAAAAAAAGTGAGACCCTTATCGGTACAGGTCATCACCGGAGTAGTCGGGGCGATGTTATAGCGAGCGCTGAAGATATCCGGCGGCGGTTCATTATAATGCTCCATAATGTCCTTGACGCTGGTATCCAGAAAAAATCGACCACACATATATCGCTCGCTGCTTTTATACAGGCTGTTGTTGAAACTCTAACTGTCGCAGGCCCGCAGGTAAAAATATACCGCAACCTGGCAATAAAAGCCGCATAATATCGCATCCTGAAATTTGAAGACCTCATGAACCTGGTTAACGCAAAAAATATTTACCATAGCTTTGGCGACCAGCCTCTGCTCGATTCCACCAATCTGACGATTGAGAGCGGTGAACGGATTTGCCTGGTTGGTAGAAATGGCACCGGCAAATCTACCCTGTTGAAAATGCTCTCGCGCGAAATCAAACCCGACGACGGTGAGTTTAACTTTGCGCGCGAGATTCGAATTGCCGAACTCAAACAGGAAGTGCCTGATAACCTGGAAGGCAGTGTTTACGATTGTGTGGCTCTCGGCCTTGGAAACCTGTCAAATGTAATCACCGAGTGGCATCACCTGGCGCTGGCGGCTGCCAGCGATGCAGAAGTGTTGCCTCGCCTTCAGCAATTACAGGATACCATTGAAACCAATAACGCCTGGAATCTTGAGAACCGCGTTAGCTCTACTATATCGCGCCTCGGTTTACCCGCGGATACGCCCTTTGGCCAACTCTCCGGCGGCATGAAAAGGCGGGTTCTGCTGGGTCAGGCACTGGTGGCCGAGCCTGACCTGTTACTGCTCGACGAACCGACCAATCACCTGGATATCGATTCGATAGTCTGGCTAGAGGAATTTCTTCGGCAATTTAACGGCAGCCTGCTGTTTATCACCCACGATCGCTCGTTTCTACAGGCCCTGGCAACCCGCATAGTCGATCTGGATCGAGGAAAACTGACTAGCTGGCCCGGAGACTATAATAACTATCTACGATTGAAAGCGGCCCAATTAGACAATGAAACCACCCAGAACGCCCTTTTTGATAAAAAATTGGCGCAGGAAGAAGTCTGGAATCGCCAGGGCATCAAGGCCAGAAGAACACGCAATGAAGGCCGTGTGCGCGTGCTTAAAAAACTGCGCGTAGAGCGATCTCAACGGCGCGAGCAGCAGGGACGGATAAACCTGAAAACCCAGGATTCGGAAGCTTCCGGCAAAATTGTCATCGAAACCGAGGCGATCAGCTTTGCCTGGCCGGATAAACCTGTAGTCGACAATTTCAGCTGCAAAATACAACGCGGAGAGAAAATCGGTATTATCGGCCCGAATGGCTGTGGCAAATCAACTCTGATCCAGCTATTACTAGGTGATCTGGAACCAATGCAGGGCAAGGTCAAACTCGGCACCAAACTGGAAATTGCTTATTTCGACCAGCTTCGTGAAGCCATCGACCCACAAAAAACAGTACGTGAAAATATCGCCGATACAGGCGACCGGATAATCGTGAATGGCCAGGAAAAGCATGTCATCGGCTATTTAAAGGATTTCCTGTTTAATGAGAAGAAAATCAACATGCCCGCAAAAGCACTATCGGGAGGTGAGCGTAACCGCCTGTTATTGGCAAAGTTGTTTACGCGTTCGTTCAATCTCCTGGTTATGGACGAACCTACCAACGATCTCGATATGGAAACACTGGAGTTGCTTGAGGAATTGCTGGTCGAGTTCAAGGGCACTTTACTGCTGGTGAGCCATGACCGCACATTTATCGATCGCATCGTCACCAGTACGCTGGTATTTGATTCTCCTGGGCAGGTAAATGAATACGTGGGGGGCTATGAAGACTGGCTCAGGCAACGACCCCGGGAGAAGGCGTTAGCTGCTACCAGGCCCAGTACCAGTACCAGTACCAGTACCAGTACCAGTACCAGGAAACAGGCTAAGATCAATCCCAGCAGCAAGCAGCAAAAAGAATTGAATGAATTGCCGGATAAAATTGCAAAACTGGAGATCGAGATCGAACATTTGCAATCAGAAATCGCCAGTCCTGGTTTTTTCCAGCAAGACCCTGAACTAATAAGCAGATTGCAGAGCAGACTGGCCCATTGTGAGCAGGAAATGCAAAAAATGTTTGCCCGCTGGGAACAACTCGAAGACTCGCGAACATGAAAATCAAAAAAGTATCCCGCCATTCCGGACAGCGTTTTTTGCTGATCCGGAATCCAGCGATTTCAATGGCTTACTGGATGCCGGAACAAGTCCGGCATGACAGATTTTAGTTAACGGGACAACCGTGTTTTGGTATAAAACTTAACACTACATTAGGATGATGAAATGTTATGATTGACGCATTCTAAAGGATTCATTTAACGTGGCTAGCAAGACAGAGGCAAGTTCAAAAAATTTAGCGACCCTGACCCGAAACGATCACAATATATCAAGAAAATCGATATCTGAAGCCGCACTCAAGGTTTTATATCGACTCACCAATTCGGGTTTTCGCGCCTGCCTGGTGGGTGGTGGAGTTCGTGATCTGCTGCTCGGAATACAACCAAAAGATTTCGATGTCGCCACCGATGCGACACCGGAGCAGGTGCGGGAGCTATTTAGAAACAGCCGTATTATTGGACGGCGATTTCGTCTCGTGCATATTCGCTTTGGGCGCGAAATTATTGAAGTCGCTACCTTTCGCAGCCATTCCTCCGATTCTCCAAAAACCGAACTCAGTACCGAAGGCCGTATACTACGCGACAATACATTCGGCGATATCGAGGACGATGCAATGCGTCGTGATTTCACCGCCAATGCCCTCTATTACGACATCGCCAATTTTTCCATCCTCGACTATACCAATGGGCTCAAAGATGTTGAGAATCGCACCCTGCGTTTAATCGGAGATGCCGAAACCCGATATAAGGAAGACCCGGTTCGAATGTTGCGGGCAATACGTTTCGCCGCCAAACTCGATTTTGAAATTGAAGAGCTCGCCGGTGAGGCGATACTCTACTGCGGCCATTTACTCGCCGGCATACCTCCCGCACGGCTCTTCGATGAAACCGTAAAATTGTTTCACTGCGGCAATGCGGTCCGGGTTTTCGAGTTGTTGCGGTCCTACGATTTACTTCAATACCTGTTCCCGGCACTGAACGAAATACTAAAGGGCGAGCCGGCCGAAGCAATGCTTGATTTTGTTGATCAGGGCCTGGTAAATACCGATAATAGAATCAATGATGACATGCATGTTTCACCTGCCTTCATATTCGCTATTTTATTGTGGCCGGCAGTGCATCAACAGGCAATGAAGCTGCAGTCGGATAAACTAAGAATTGTACCCGCCCTGTTACAGGCTGGATCGGATGTGATGAGCCGACAACTCGAACACATCTCGATTCCCCGGCGTTTTAGTCAAATGGCTCGTGATATCTGGACCGCGCAGCCCAAGTTTCAACGCACCCAGGGCAAACACCCCGCCAGATTACTCAGTCTACCGTATTTTCGGGCCGCCTATGATTTTATGTGCATTCAATCAATGGTCAGTCTGATTCCCGCTAATCTTTGTCTGTGGTGGACCGACTACCAAAAGACCAATCCACCGCCAACACACAGCCGGCGGCAACGGGAGCCGAGACCCCAGAGAAGGCGCAAGAGAAATGTCGATTGAAGATATATACATAGGAATTGGTAGCAATCTTACCAATCCGGTTTCGATTGTTCATGATGCGATCATCTGCCTTGACAAAATATCCGGTAGCGAACTGGTAAAATGCTCATCGCTTTACCAGTCCGAGCCTGTCAGCGATATTCCCCAGGATGATTATGTTAATGCCGTCGTAGCCATTAAAACCGATTTACAACCTACCATTTTATTACTTGAATTACAGGCAATCGAGCATGCGTTTTACCGGCAACGTGACCCCGAATTAAAATGGGCGCCGAGAACTCTCGATCTGGATGTCATCCTCTACGGTAATCGCAATATCAATGACAGTCACCTTACCGTGCCGCATCCGGAAATGGGCAAACGCCTTTTTGTGCTAAAACCATTGTTCGAAGTTGCGGGTGAAATATATATTCCCGGCCTCGGCAGTCTGAGCTATTTAATCGACCAGGCGGCTCCGATCGATATGCGCATAATTAGAAAACCCTTCATCCCGGGCTAGAATGCAGATCCAACACCGATACATAGTCGTCGAAGGCCCTATAGGAGTGGGAAAAACCAGTCTCGTAAAAAAATTAGGAGACAGCTTAGGTAGCGAGTTATTGCTCGAGAAAGCAGAGGAAAATCCATTTATTGTTCGCTTTTATCAAAACCCACGACAATATGCCCTGTCGACCCAGTTATCCTTTCTTTTACAACGCGCCCAGCAGGTACAAAGTTTTCGCCAGATTGACCTGTTCCAGAGTTCTCATATCGCCGATTTCATGATAGAGAAGGACCGATTATTTGCCGAACTGACATTGAATAGCGACGAAACAAAACTATACGAACAAATTTACCAGCACATGACGATAGACGCCCCGAAACCCGATCTGGTAATTTATTTACAGGCACCGGTAGAGGTACTACGCGAACGCATTGCAAAACGAGGCATAGACTATGAACAGCAAATCAAGGACGACTATCTAACCCATCTGTCCGAATTGTATACCCGTTTTTTTTACGATTACGACGACAGCGCACTACTCACGGTAAATACGCAGTCAATTGATCTTATCAACAGCAGCGAAGATTATGCGGCATTACTCGACGAAATAAGTACCATCCGTTCTGGACGCCATTATTTCAATCAGTCATCATTAAAGAGCCTTTGATTAATAGATCGGCAAGCTTATGTATATACCTAAACCCCTGGAAGACAAGATAACCGTTCCCTACTTAAAAAAACTAAAACAGCAGGGAGAAAAGTTCGCATGTCTGACCGCCTATGACTACAGTTTCGCACGCCTCGTCGAGCAATGCGGTGTAGAGGTTGTCCTCGTCGGCGATTCCCTGGGCATGGTTATACAGGGGCATGACACTACCATTCCGGTAACGCTCGATAATATTAAATATCATGCCTGTACAGTAAAGGCTGGATTGAACAATGCGATGTTAATGCTCGACATGCCATTTGGATCACTCAATTCACCACAACAGGCACTGGACAATGCGAGTGAACTATTAAAAGCCACCCAGGCCCAGGTGGTCAAGCTCGAGGGTGGGATTACACAGTTAAAAACCGTAGAAATGCTGGCAAAGTTCGGTATTGCAAGCTGTGCGCACCTGGGTTTACAGCCCCAGCTAGTGCACAAAATGGGCGGCTATCGGGTGCAGGGAAAGAGCAAGGGAGCCGCCGATCAAATGCTTGAAACTGCCTGCGAGCTAGAACAGGCCGGTGCCGACCTGCTGCTACTGGAATGCGTGCCGGCCAATCTCGCTGCCAGTATCACAAAAACACTGGAAATCCCGGTCATAGGCATAGGCGCAGGCGTCCATGTCGATGGTCAAATCCTGGTATTGCACGATATATTGAATGTAACCGAGGGCAAAAAACCGAGGTTTTCAAAAAACTTCATGCAGGATCAATCCAGTATACAGGGGGCGGTTAGCCGTTATGTCAGCGAAGTCAAACGCGGTCAGTTTCCCGATCCATCGCATAGTTTTTCCTGAGGCTCGAGGGAACCCCGCATGGATCAGGCCAACTCGGTTAGCGAACTGCGACAATATGTCCAGCACTGGAAAGACCATAAACAGTCGATTGCCTTCGTGCCAACCATGGGAAATTTGCATGCGGGGCATTTATCGCTAATCACGAAAGGCCAGTCGTTATGCGACCGGTCTATATGCAGTATTTTCGTTAACCCGATGCAGTTTGGACCCAATGAAGATTTTAATCACTATCCTCGTACCCTCGATACCGATATAGAACTTCTCGAATCGATTGGCTGTGATCTGGTGTATATGCCAACCGCCTCGGAACTCTATCCACAGGGACTGGAAAATATTAGCCAGGTAATAGTGACCGATTTGACCGATACCTTTGAAGGTGCGCATCGACCCGGTCATTTTACCGGTGTCGCAACCATAGTCGCCAAACTGTTCAATATAGTTAAACCAGACATATCCATTTTCGGCAAAAAAGATTTCCAGCAATACTGCGTGATCAGGAAAATGACGCAGGACTTAAATCTCGATGTCGAAATCATTGGCCAGGAAACTACGCGCGAAGCCTCGGGTCTTGCTACCAGTTCCAGGAACCAGTATTTAAGCGATGATCAAAAGAAACAGGCTGCGTTAATATATCAAACCCTGCAAGATTCAGCGGCTGGCATCAACGCCGGAGAAACAGATTTCGTAAAACTTGAAAAGCAGGCAATCGAAAGACTCAACCAGGCTGGATTTGACATCGATTACTTTAGCATCTGTAACGCGGATACACTGAAAACAGCAACTACCGAAGATAGGAAACTGGTTATCCTGGTAACCGCACGCCTGGGCGATACTCGATTACTGGATAATATCGAAGTTGACCTCTGGTAATCATTTAAAATGGCTATGTGTGAAAATCATGTAATGCTAGATAGCTTATAAAAACAGCAATCGTCATGCCGGCGCAGGCCGGTATCCATTAAAAACGAAGCCAGTATTTAAATACTTAGGAAATTCATCAATGGATTCCGGCTTAAAGACATGCCGGAATGACGTTCCAGGCGGAGTCGATTCATTTAACTAATACACCCGCCCCATTGCCTGAATTCGACCTATCACTTTCTCTCGTAAATCTGCTGGCCCCAGAACCTCAACCTCGGCGCCGTGCTTGAGGATATCCATTATCAACTCGGTATCCTGGCTATAGGGAATATGCAGAATGTAGTGGCCCGTCTCGTCATAATGACTACGTTGCTGCGAATGCCATGACTCACGCGACACCCATCGCGCGATTAGTGGACTAAAGCGTAAAATCGCCTCACGCGTTTGCGCGCCCGAAAATATTCCGTAGCCGCTGGCCAGTTCCCGATCCAGATGTGATTCGTCGATATCCTTTGCCATTTCCGCTAATATTTCGACATGCTTGATTGCGTCGACTGAAAAACTTCGCAGGCCCTCACGCCAGTGACACCAGCTATCGAGATACCAGTTATCACGATAATAGATCAGGCGCTGCGGCGAAATGTCACGCCTGGTTTCACTATCGTGCTGACGACTGTAATAGCGTATACGCAACCGTTTTCGGGTCAGCAAAGCCTGACTAATAATCTGAAACCTCTCGCTGCGATAGGCCTTCGCGGCCAACGGCAAGATCCGAATACGTTTTGAGATTTCATCGGCGCTGTGATCGCTTTTATCCAGTAACAATCGAATCCGTGAGCGCAGTGGTTTAACGTGACTGGACAAAACTCCCGGCTGCAGGTTCTCAAGTAAAGCGTCCATCGTCAACAGAGCCTGAATTTCGCTGGAATTAAACCACAGGCCCGGCAACTGGTATTGATCCATGCCGGATTCACTGTCGTCGTACTTATATCCACGCAGTTCAGGGTTCCAGACAATAGGCGCGGCCAGACGATCTCGCATATATTCAAGATCACGCTTAAAGGTTGCCAATGATACTTCGAGGGCGGCTAAAAACTGATCTCGTGTTACCAGTCGCTGGTTGCTAAGTAACTGGTCGATAATATGAAAGCGCTCGGTTCTATCCATCGGTATTCGCAGCTAAATTTTTTAGTAGCTCATCTTGTGAGCCACTGTATGAGGGATAATAGCACGGAGATTTGTTATTAGTGGAGACACCATGTCATTTATGAGCCAATTGCTGTTCCGGATCACTTCTTATTGTCGATGCCGCATCATCAACGGAGCCGAGCAATTACCTTATCTGGAACGATATCATTTACTAAAATTACCTTTTGGTTATCAGGTTTACCTGCATCGATTTGTGGCCAGTGACCCTGGACGTGGACTACATAATCACCCATGGAAAGGCGCACTCTCACTAGTTCTTAGCGGCCGGTATGAAGAAATTCGGATGGCGGATGGGCATGCTGACCATGCCCTGCGGACCCGCATGGTTCGCGCTGGACGCCTGAACTGGATTAACGGCTCAGTTTTTCATCGTATTAATTTAATTGAGGACAGTGAAGTCTGGACCCTTTTCATTCACGGACCAAAGGCAAAATCCTGGGGATTTTTACAAAGCCAGGGTAATCACTACGCATTTCACGATCACAATCAATTATTGCCGCAGGAAAGTAATCCACTGTGGTGGAAAACCGCAAACAGGCCTGTTAACTGCACGAACATGCGCAAACCCGCCAATTTCGACATAAGCAAATGTCACGACACGGACCAGAAGGCCGCTTAGGGAACCCGGAGTTTTTTATTATTTCAGATACTTCGCGTGATACTCAATATGATCACCGATGAAGCTCGCGATGAAGTGGTAGCTATGATCGTAACCTGGCTGCATGCGTATCCGGCAGGAAAGGCCCTGGGCATCACAGGCAGCCTGGAGATTTTCAGGCAGTAGTTGACCTTCATGCAGAAATTCGTCGGCATCGCCCTGATCGATCAGGATATCTTCCACCCTGGCGCCGGCCTTGACCAGGCAGGTGGCGTCGTATGCCTCCCATTCGGATTTATTGCCCCCCAGGTAGAGACCAAAGCAACCCTGCCCCCAACCGCAGGCTACCGGATTGGCAATCGGCGCAAAAGCCGAAACGGAACGGAAAGCGCCAGGATTTTTCAACGCGCAAACAAGTGCACCGTGTCCGCCCATAGAATGTCCACTGATTGATTTCACCCCGGGCAGAAGTGGTAAATTCGCTTCAATCAGGTCTGGTAGTTCAGAGCTCACATAATCATACATGCGATAGTGATTCGACCAGGGTGCCTGGGTCGCATTGACATAAAATCCTGCACCCTGACCCAGGTCATAGCGGTCTGGCTTGTCGTCGACCTGTTCTCCGCGAGGACTGGTATCCGGAAAAATGATAGCGATACCCTGCTCCGCCGCGTAACGCTGAGCGCCCGCCTTGGTACGCGCATTATCATCGCTGCAGGTAAGCCCGGACAACCAGTAGAGTGCCGGTACTTTTTCGATTTCGGCGACCGGTGGTAGATAAACCGAAAATGTCATTTCACATTGACAAACTTCCGAATGGTGGGTGTATCGATTTAAGTAACCGCCGCTTTCCCTGATAGATTCAATTTCTTTCATAGATCCTTGCTCACAAAATTCTAGAAAATGATGACTGAGCGAATGCTTTCACCGCTATGCATTAAATCAAATGCCCGGTTAATATCTTCCAGCGGCATGGTGTGGGTGACCATCGAATCGAGCTCGATCTCACCACCCAGGTATCGATCTACATATCCCGGTAGTTCGGTTCGCCCTTTGACACCACCGAAAGCCGTGCCCTGCCATTTACGACCGACTACCAGGTTGAAGGGCCGTGTCTTTATTTCTTCACCCGCGCCGGCGACACCGATAACCGTCGATACACCCCATCCCATGTGGGTACATTCGAGCGCATCTCGCATCACATGTACATTTCCAATGCACTCAAACGAGTAATCCACACCGCCGTTGGTCATTTCCTGTATATACTCGCTCAGGGAACCGTCAACCTCTTTCGGGTTAACAAAATCGGTGGCACCTAGAGATTTCGCTATTCCCCATTTTGCCGGATTGATATCGATGGCAAGAATGCGCCCCGCTTTTGCCATCACCGCGCCCTGGATAACCGAAAGCCCAATACCGCCGAGACCGAAAACTGCGACCGAGGACCCGGGTTCAACCTTTGCCGTATTCATCACTGCACCTATGCCGGTGGTCACACCGCAGCCCAGCAAGCAGACCTTATCAAGCGGCGCCGCAGGGTTGATCTTCGCCAAAGCGATTTCGGGGACCACGGTGTATTCCGAAAATGTAGAACAGCCCATGTAGTGATAGATATCCTTGCCATTTATCGAAAATCGACGTGTACCATCCGGCATATAACCAGTCCATACCGTGCCGGCAATTGACTGACACAGATTCGTTTTTTTCGAATGGCAGTACTCGCATTCACCGCACTCTGGAATATAAAGTGGAATAACATGATCACCCGGTTTCAGATCTTTAACTCCCGCACCGCACTCAACCACTTCGCATCCTCCTTCGTGACCCAGTATTGCCGGGAAAGCACCTTCCGGATCGTTTCCGGACAGGGTAAAGGCATCGGTATGGCAGACACCGGAAGCAACCACTTTTAGCAAAACCTCACCTTCACGTGGTCCTGCTACCTCTACTTCCTCAATCTGCAGGGGCTTTTTCGGTTCCCAGGCGACTGCTGCTTTACATTTCATTGAGCTTCCTCATCGGTTATTAAATGAATTATGGCGTGCAGACTAATTTGAATAATTCTTACAGTCAAGACACCATATAATGTCGATATAATATGAAAAAGACGTGAGATAATTGAATCTATTGGCCATTTCGCAATCAAAGCCATGAAGTTCCCGAAATAGCCGCCCGGAGTACCTATGAGAGCCATCTGGAATAAGCGAAATCGTGTAATACTGCTGTTGGCAGTATTTTTGAGTATTGTGACTTACCACTACAGTGCTTCCGCTGGTCCGAAAAATGGATTTGATGTATCTAATGCTATTATTCCGGCGGAAGAAATCCTTTCTGGCGGCCCCCCAAAGGATGGCATTCCCGCACTTTCCGATCCCGAGTTGATCGATGCCGAGGCAGCGAGTTATCTAACACCGGATGACCGCGTCATTGGCGTTACCATGGACGGTGTATCCCGCGCCTATCCAATCGCAATTTTAAACTGGCATGAAATCGTAAACGATACCATAAACGGTCAACGCTATGCCGTTACCTTTTGCCCACTGTGTGGAACCGGTGTTGCTTTTTATTCTGACATAGCCGGTAACACAACCGACTTTGGCGTTTCTGGACTACTCTATAACAGCGATGTGCTGCTATATGACCGGGAAACCGAATCCCTGTGGTCGCAAATCATGGGCCAGGCAGTTGCCGGCAAACTCGTCGGCGAAAAGCTAAAAGCGTTTCCAGTCAGTCACACCACCTGGCGCGACTGGGTAAAACAACATCCGGATACCCAGGTGTTATCGACCGATACAGGTTACTCTCGCGACTATGGTAGAAACCCCTACCGCGGATACGAGCAATCCAGGCAACTATACTTCGGTGTCAACCAACGCGCCCCGGACACCTATCACCCCAAAGAGCAGGTAATCGGTCTCGAAATAGATGGCGTATTCAAGGCATATCCTTTTGCCGAACTGGAAAAAAATAATCAATCTCAGTTCAAGGACTCTATCAATGGTGTCTCTATCACGATCGATTGGGATAGTGAAAATCGATCGGTAGAGTTATTCGACAGCAGCGGCAAAAGAATTGCCGGAATTCAGGGTTTCTGGTTTGCCTGGTTTGCCTTCCATCCGGATACACTGGTGTTTAAGGCCAGTTAGGCCACCAAAATCCCATTTCAGTAATTATCTGAAGCCACTAAATAGTGGCTATAAGGTGTTGTCATATCTTCCGAACCTGAATCTGATTTGTAATAGTGACTCGCTGTTCGCGGTTTAATATGCCAAAATCGTATCATTTCCTACTGTTCTATAAATTTGCTGTCCCGACGATATTTATTTATTACCGGCCTGATCTTCAGTGTGTTTTCCGAACACATTTTGGCCGCCGATGACTGGGGCCTTTGTCGAGCCCCTACTTTTCAGTTTACAGATAAACCAACCTCGATCCTTGATCCTGTCGAAATAGAATCTCAGTTTATGAGTCGGTCCGGAAACGACTTAATAGAGTTCTCGGGGGAGGTTGAATTAAGTCGGTCCGGGCAAAATATCCGTGCCGACAATCTGTTAATCAACAGTCTAAGCCATCAATTGGAAGCCAATGGCCAGATAATTTACGAAGACATGAATTATCGCCTGCAAATGGAAAGGTTAAACCTGGACACGAAAGATCAAACGGCGATTTTTAGAGATGTCGAGTTCCAGTTAAACCTGAGCCACGCCAGTGGAACCGCCGATGAAATCGAAAAGATTGATGATGCGCGTAGCCGTTATCGGAACATTCTGTACACTACCTGCGACCCTGAAGACCGCGACTGGCACCTGAAGGCTTCCGAGTTACTTATCGATGAAGAAAGCGGCATAGGTACTGCCAGGCACGCGACCATGTATTTCAAGAACGTGCCATTTTTCTATCTTCCCAAATTCACCTTCCCGCTCGACGATCGTAGAAAGACGGGTATCCTTGCACCAAAATATGGTTCTAGCGAGAACCTGGGAACTACCCTCGTGGTTCCCTTCTACTGGAACATTGCACCGCAAACCGACGCCACTATTACCCCGGTCTGGTATAGAAAACGAGGCCTGCAATTAAACACTGAAAACCGCTACCTGTTTGAAAACCATGAAGGTCAGCTCGATTTGTCTTACCTGGATGATGATCAACTGGATAGCAAACGTTGGATGACGAAATGGCAGCATCGCGGCGATTTGGGTTCAGATATCAAAGCCAATATCCTGTTACAGGAAGTGTCGGATGATTTGTACTTCAACGATTTTAGCTTTCTTACAACCGAGGATAAATTGATCAAGAATCTGGAAAGGCATGCAATATTTAGCCACAACAGCACTTCCTGGCAAAGTAATTTAATGTTGCAAGATTATCAGACACTGGATCCAACGCTTACCGCTGACGAGCTCCCCTACAGTCGTCTGCCCCGGCTCACTGTCAACAGCCAGTTCCAGCCACTTGCCAATAACACCCAACTGGAGCTACGCAATGAACTGGTGCAATTCGATCGAGAAGAGAGTGTTACAGGTACCCGCTTAAATGTCGTACCCTCTATTGCCTGGCCAAATTCCAATAGCTGGTCCTTCTTTGAGCCCAGGCTACAGTATGCCTTAACCGAATATAAAATCGAAGATAATGAACCGGACCCCAACTCAATTAGCCGATATATACCAACATTCAGTCTCGATAGCGGGTTAATTTTCGAGCGTCTGGCTAACGCGCAACGGGGCTGGGTTCAAACCCTGGAACCACGTCTGTTTTATTTATACACACCCTACCAGGATCAGGACGAAATACCCGATTTCGATACTGCTCGTTTATCCCAGACACTGGATAATTTTTTCGCTACTAACCGTTTTAGCGGTGCCGACCGGATCGGTGATGCTAATCAGTTTACGGTTGGTCTCGGTTCTAGAATGTATAGCAGGTTGAGTGGCCAGGAAATCATGAATTTCAATCTGGGACAAATTTATTACCTGCAAGACAGGCGTGTGAGTCTGAGTGGTGTCGTCGACGATAGCTCCAAATCTGATCTAATAGCTGAATTCTCCCTCATCCCAAATCCGGGCTGGAGGGTAAGTGCCAAGCTCGTGCACGGCCAGGAAGAAAGCAGCTTTACCCAAAAGAACCTGTCAGTTAATTACGCCCGCCGGGGTATTGCGGCAAATTTCGAATACTTTTTCACCGATCAGGTGCTAGAACAGGTGGCGATATCAACAGCCCTTCCGGTGGGTAATCACTGGGCGTTGATAGCCAAGGTACATCAATCCCTGAAGTTTGATGAACCGGTCGAAAATTTACTCGGAATGGCCTATGAATCCTGTTGCTGGGGCATTAAAATACTCGTTAGTGAAACCAATGATGCTGATTTCCTTGTCACCGATCAGGCAATTTATTTCGAAATAACCTTCAAAGGCTTATCTCGCGCCGGTCAGGATGTCGAAGGCAAACTAAAGAATTCCATTACCGGCTACCAGCCAACATTTTAGCCGAAAGCCAACTAAGGAGCCTCTGATCAATTCATGAATGAATCAGAGGCTCCCTAAAACATTTGCAGTATAATTATGACTCGTTTATTGATCATTTTTCTAATCACAATCGCCGGTATTCAACTGGCCAGTGCTGCACAAACGCCGATCGATTCGATAATTGTAATCGTTGACGAAGACATCATTTCACAGCGTGAACTGGACAAAAGGATTGAACTGATTCGGCTCGATTTTCAACAATCTAATCGAAGAATACCCGATCCGGATACCTTGAAGCGACAGGTTCTGGAGGTAATGATTGTTGATTCAATATTACTTCAGGAGGCAAAAAACCGCGGCTTAAGAATTACCGATGGACAGCTTAACCAGATGGTCCA
>QNFD01000022.1 GCA_003645435.1 Gammaproteobacteria bacterium
ATCTCGTCGCCAAATGCGATGTTCTAATAGAAAACTTCAAGGTCGGTGGATTAGAGAAGTATGGCCTCGATTACGCTAGCCTGCGAGGCGTTAATCCGAAGCTGGTTTATTGCTCGATTACCGGGTTTGGGCAGACCGGACCCTATGCCGAACGCGCGGGTTACGATTTTATGATTCAGGCGATGGGTGGGTTAATGAGTGTTACCGGTGAACCCGGGGGGCAGCCAATGAAGGTCGGCGTCGCGCTCGCTGACGTGATGACCGGCCTGTATGCGGCAAATGCTATCCAGGCGGCCCTGATTCACCAACTGCGCCACGGCAAAGGACAGTACATTGATCTTGCCCTGCTCGACGTACAGGTAGCGACCCTCGCTAATCAGGCGATGAATTATCTCGCCAGCGGAAATAATCCGCAGCGCATGGGTAATGCGCATCCCAATATAGTGCCTTACCAGGCATTTCAGACGCGCGATGGTCACCTGATTCTGGCGGTCGGTAATGACGCCCAGTTCAAACGCTTCTGCGACCTTGCCGGGCGGCCCGATTTAGCTATTGATGATCTTTACCTGAAAAATAGCGATCGCGTGAAAAATCGTCAAAGCCTGATTCCGCAGCTGATCGATATCATGTTATCGCAGGATAGTGACTGGTGGCTAGACCAGCTCAATGCGCATGGCATTCCCTGCGGCCCCATCAATAATATCGACGCGGTGTTTGCGAATCCCCAGGTACGGCATCGCGGCATGCAGTTTGAACTGGAGCATCCTGCTGCGGGAAAAGTGGCCAGTGTGGGTAATCCGATCAAATTCTCGGAAACCCCAGTCAGCTATGATAAAGCTCCGCCGATGCTGGGGCAGCATACCGAAGCGGTTTTAAGCGAATTACTGGAGCTGGATGCGAAACAAATTAAGCAACTAAGAACTGAAAGTATTATTGCTTAGTCCTGAACCTGAGGGGCAGGCCAGGTATCGGTTAGCCGGTAGCCATCAGGCCAGGGATCGTCGGGGTCTAGCATGATTTGATGAGTGCCGGTGATCCAGGCTCTGCCCTTTATTGAAGGAACTATTGCCATTTTGTCACCCACCGTGGTTTCTGTGACGATCGCACAATCAAAACGCGAATCGATAATCGAACGACCGATTAGACGATCGCCAGTTTTCATCGTGCCTTTGGCATGCAATACGGCCATTCTCGCTGAACACCCGGTACCACAGGGTGAACGGTCGAGCTTGCCAGGGTCAATGACAACACTATTTCGGCTCACCGGTACGCCGTTTTCCGCACTTAAGGGCAGGGCTATCTGGCAAAATGAAATGTGCGCCCAGTCTGGATTGGTCGGGTGTCTGAAGCCGAGTTGCTGATTAGCCGCGGCGGTAATTTTCGCTCCAATCACGACCAGGTCATGGGCTTCATCGGGTTTGATCTCGAAACCGAGCGCGGCAGCGTCGACAATGACAAAGCTGTCCCCGCCATAGGCGGTATCGACGGTCAGTGTACCAACCCCGGGGACTTCAAGCACGGCATCGAGCTGGTCGGCAAATGACGGTACATTATTAATTTCGATGCTTTTTGCCTTGCCCCCTTCGCACCAGGCTGTAACACTGATTAGTCCGCCCGGCGCCTCAAGATTAAACTTGGTAACGGGCTCCTGCATCTCGATCAATCCGGTATCGAGTAACACGGTCGACACGCAAATCGAGTTTGAGCCTGACATCGGTGGGGTATGTTCGGGTTCCATAATGATGAATCCATATCTAGCCTGCGGATGCTTTGCCGGCACCAGCAGGTTGATGTGCTTGAAAACACCACCTCGGGGTTCATTGAGAATGAACTGGCGCAGTGTCGCATCGTTTTCGATCCAGCGTGATTGATCCCAGAGGGTGTCTCCAGGCGGCACAGCCACGCCGCCGACGATGACATTACCAACCTCACCCTCGGCATGGCAGGAAACCATGTGTATGACCTTGCTAGTCCGCATAGTGCATGAAGGAAGCGAAGTTCAGGTGCAAATTGTAATTCTGAATCATGCTGACATTCTAGATTAAATCAATGAATAATAAAAATACTCATCGATATGGACGCCGCCCTCGTGCAATGTGGGGCTAACCCGGCATATTAATGTATGCTAACTGATCTTGTTAATAACCAGTGTAACCAACAACGAAATGGATTATCTGTTAACCCTGCTATCCGATGATGCCTTTCAATGGGCCTTGCTGGCAACCGTGCTGGCCGGCCTGGTACGCGGGTTTTCCGGTTTTGGCGCCGGCATGCTGTTCACCCCGATAGTTAGTCTCGCGTATGGGCCCCAGTTAGCAATTGCGCTGTTATTTATGATAGATTTTGTGGTTGCGATTCCGTTGTTGCCAGGGGCCTTCCGGCAATACCATATTCGTGAAGTGTTACCCATCAGCCTGGGCGCCACGGTTACCGTACCGGTCGGGATTTATTTTCTATCATCGGGTGATCCGATAGTTTTGCGCTACCTGATATCTATTATCATTCTTATATTCGTTGTGGTTCTTGCCAGCGGTTGGCGCTATCGTAAACCGGTATCCTCGCTCGGTTTGTTTGGGCTCGGGAATTTATCCGGTTTTCTAGGTGGCTTCTCTACCCTGTACGGCCCACCGATCTTGTTGTTCTGGATGAGCCGTAACACGCAATCGAAAACCATTCGTGCAAATATAATAATATTTTTTGCCTACATTTCGATTGTTGCCGGCACTGGACTCTGGATTAGTAATCTATTGACCAGGGAAGCATTCGTTTTGGCGATCACACTATTGCCTGTATATGCGCTAGTTGTGTGGATTGGTGCTCATTTTTTCCAGTTTTCGAGTGAGGTTCTATTTAGGAACCTGATCTATGGCCTGATTGTAATGGTAGCAATTACAAGCCTGCCAGTATGGGGCTGAGATATACAGGCAAAAAAAACCCCGCAGCATGGC
Organism: Gammaproteobacteria bacterium; assembly: GCA_003645435.1. The sequence goes on from QNFD01000022.1 coordinate 2,949, forward strand.
GGGGTTTGACTGGAATTGACCAGGGTTTGTTACTGATATTCGAAGGTTTTACGTTCCAGTACCGAACCATCCTCGTTAAGAACCTTGACTGTCCAGGTGCCGGTCCAGTCCGGCAGCAGGGTTTTGCTGGTCCATACGCGCCAGCGATCGCCGCCAACCTCGAATGATTTCTCGAACATCACCTTGTCATCAAACATCCATTGGTGGGTCACTGTTTCACCGCTCATGCCGTTCAGTTCGGTGAAAAAGGAAATCGAGTCATATGAATCCGGGCTGATACTATCGACCATGATTACGGGTTCACGGTTATCGATGCCAATAGTGAACAGGGCACGGCTGACCGTGCCTGCAAACGCGTTGCCGCCGATACACAATGTGATTGTGAGTAGTGCAATTTTAAGAATGTGTCGCATAATTATTCTCCGGAATTGATGCGGTGGAAAACCACGTCAATTGTTTGTGTAGGTTACAGTATAGGCCTAGATTTTTACGCCGCGATCATTATTGCGACATATTTATGTTTTTGCCGCTAGAAGCATATCGATCATGGCTCTCGAGTTAACCGATAAAGTCCTTTTTTGCCGCGTTACTATTCCGAGTGAGCGCCTGATATCGAGCCCGCTCAGTGGTTTTCCGATCAGCGTGTGATCGAGCATGCTAATTGGCAGCATACTCCATCCCAGATTGGCGGAAACCATGACCTTAATAGTCTCGAGGTAGTTAGTTTCCAGAATAATCTTCATTGCATCCTTAGTTGTAGCAAAATAGTTGTTAATAATCTTGCGCGTAAAGGTGCCGTTCGAAGGCAGGATCGCAGGATAGTCGAGAAGTTGTTCGTTATCGATCGATGCTTCACCGGCCAGGGCATGATCGGGAGCGAGTACAATCTGTAATACGTCGATCCAGATGGGCTCCAGCTTTAGTCGGTCGTCGGGGTTTTCAGGCAGGGTGACAATTGCAAGTTCGAGTTCATTATTGGCGATTGCTATACAGGCGTCCTCGGAATCCATGAAATGCAGATCGAGATCAACCCCGGGGTATTCAATTTTAAAGTCACGCAAAACCTGGGGCAGGCGATGCAGACCGACATGGTGGCTTGTTGCGAGGCTTAACGTACCCGATGGTTTGTCGTGATCATGAGCCAGTTCTTCCCGGTAAGTCTTTAGTTCCAGAAGGATCCTCTCGGCGTGAGGCAAAAGTGACTGACCGCTGGGAGTCAGGATGCTTTTTTTACCGATACGATCGAATAGTGTGGTTTTCATGTCGTCTTCGAGTTGCCGAATTCTTTTACTGACTGCGGGCTGAGTGATGTGCAGGCGTTCGGCTGCGAGCGAAAAAGACTGTAATTCGGCAACCGCAAGAAAGGCGTTGATCTGTGATATTTGCATATGCAAATCTCGAAAAATGAGCGATGAACAATAACATATTCCAGTTGGTTATTGAAATAATGAAAAATATGAATTTGAGTTATTGTGTAATTCGGCTTAAAATTTTCGTAATCTCTAAATGACCCGTTTGCGACCTTGTTGAATCGCGACTGGAATAACTGAAAAGGCAGATGCTATGGCGGCACAAACACTTTACGACAAGATATGGGCGATACACGAGGTACGGTGCGATGATAATGGTACCGGGCTTTTATATATCGATCGACATCTGGTACACGAGGTAACATCACCACAGGCATTCGAAGGCCTGGCGATGGCCAATCGACCACTCTGGCGCAAGCAATCGATTGTTGCGGTTCCGGATCACAATGTGCCGACCATTGGCCTGGAAAAAGGTATCACCGAACCGGTTTCGAGATTACAGGTAGAAACACTCGATCAAAACTGTGATAAATACGGGCTGGTAGAATTCAAAATGGGTGATATTCGCCAGGGTGTAGTCCATGTAATTGGGCCGGAGCAGGGCGCCACGCTGCCGGGCATGACGGTCGTCTGTGGCGATTCGCATACTTCGACGCACGGAGCTTTTGCCGCACTCGCATTTGGAATTGGAACTTCAGAGGTCGAACATGTGCTCGCGACTCAATGCCTGATCCAGAAAAAATCGAAGAATATGCGAGTCACTATAGATGGGCCAGTGGCTAATGGAATTACCGCCAAAGATATCGTGTTAAGGATCATTGGTGAGATCGGCACCGCCGGTGGCACCGGACATACGATTGAATTTGCCGGAGAAGCGATTACCAATTTGTCAATGGAAGGCCGTATGACCCTGTGTAACATGACCATCGAGGGCGGGGCACGAGCGGGCCTGGTCGCCTGTGATCAAACCACGATTGACTACGTTAAAGGACGTCCGTTTGCGCCAACGGGTGAAAACTGGGATAAGGCGGTAACCTATTGGCAATCTTTGCATTCAGATGAAGGCGCAGTATTCGACAAGGAGGTCCATATCGATGGCGCCTCTATCGAGCCGCAGGTTAGCTGGGGTACCTCGCCGGAAATGGTGATAGCAATTACCGACACCATTCCCGATCCAGCAAGCGAGCCTGACGCGATCAGGGCCGGCGGCATGCAAAACGCTCTCGACTATATGGGTCTGGAAGCTAATACGCCCTGCGATCAGGTTTCGGTCGACAAGATATTTATAGGATCATGTACCAATGGCCGCATAGAGGATTTACGCGCGGCCGCCGAGGTAGCCAAAGGACGCGAAGTAGCCGACACGATTAAGCTGGCGATGGTCGTACCTGGCTCCGGGCTGGTGAAACGGCAGGCCGAGTCTGAAGGTCTGGACAAAATTTTTATCGAAGCCGGCTTCGAATGGCGTGAGCCAGGTTGTTCGATGTGCCTGGCGATGAATGATGATCGACTGGAACCGGGTGAGCGTTGCGCGTCGACCTCAAATCGGAATTTCGAAGGGCGGCAGGGGCAGGGCGGACGAACTCACCTGGTGTCCCCTGCGATGGCGGCGGCAGCCGCTATATATGGCCATTTTGTCGATGTTCGTAAACTGGATTGAGGTGAGTCATGCAAAAATTTACAAATTTTAGTGGCCTGGTCGCGGGTATAGATCGCCCTAATATAGACACCGATGCGATTATTCCAAAGCAATACCTGAAATCGATTAAGCGCTCGGGTTTTGGTGTCAATTTATTCGACGACTGGCGTTACCTGGATCCAGGGCAGCCGGGAAAAAGTAATGCCGATCGCCGTGTAAACCCGGATTTCATATTGAATAAATCGCCTTTCAAGCATGCTCAAATTTTACTTGCAAGAGAAAATTTTGCCTGTGGATCATCACGCGAACACGCGGTCTGGGCGTTGATGGATTTTGGTTTCAAGGTCGTTATCGCACCGAGTTTCGCTGACATATTCTATAACAACAGTTTCAAAAACGGCTTCTTGCCGATTGTGCTGAATGCGAGCCTGGTAGACCAGTTATTTAACGAGCTTGAACAGCATCAGGACTACCAGCTTTCGGTAAACCTGGAAGATCAGCTGGTTAGTAATGCGGCCGGCGTTAAAATGTCGTTTGAGATCGATGAATTTCGCAAGTACTGTCTACTCAATGGCCTCGATGACATCGGCCTGACGATGCAGCATGCGGAGCAGATCAAACAGTTCGAGCAACAGTATTACGAAAAAGCACCCTGGCTCAACCAATGAGTAAGAAGATAGCGATATTACCAGGCGACGGTATAGGCCAGGAAATTGTTGCCGAGGCGGAAAAACTGCTGGTATGCCTGCAACAGGATTTTGGACTCGACGTTGAACTCGAAACTGCGGCCTTCGGCGGCGCCGGATACGATGCCGCCGGGCATCCATTACCCGAGGCCACGCTATCACTTTGCCAGCAGGCTGACGCTATTCTGCTGGGTTCAGTGGGTGGACCGCAATACGATTCGCTGGAACGTGATCTGCGGCCCGAACGTGGCCTGTTAGGGTTGCGCTCCTCGTTAGAGCTATTTTCCAACCTGCGCCCGGCGATGCTTTACCCGCAGTTGGCGAATGCTTCGAGCCTGAAACCCGAGATAGTTTCGGGACTCGATATCATGATCGTGCGGGAACTGACCGGTGGTATTTATTTCGGCAAACCACGCGGCATTCGTGATCTGGAAAGCGGCGAACGCGAGGGATTTAATACATTGGTATATGCCGAGCATGAAATAGAACGTATTGCCCGGTCCGCGTTCGATATTGCGATGCTTCGAAACCGCAGGCTGTGCTCGGTGGATAAGGCCAACGTATTGGAAGTTTCGGAATTGTGGCGGGAAGTGATGACACGGGTCGGCGAGGATTATGCCGAAGTGGAGTTGTCGCATATGTACGTCGACAATGCGTCGATGCAACTGGTGCGGGCGCCAAAGCAATTTGATGTCATGGTTACCACCAATATGTTTGGCGATATCCTCTCAGATACGGCGGCGATGCTGACTGGCTCCATCGGTATGTTACCGTCAGCCTCGCTGGATCGGAATGGCAAGGGCATGTATGAACCAATCCATGGTTCTGCGCCGGATATCGCCGGTAAAAGCATTGCTAATCCGCTCGCAACCTTACTATCCGTGGCGATGATGTTGCGCTATAGCCTGGACGAAATCGATCTCGCAAACAAAATTGATATCGCGGTTGGCAATGTCCTGAACCAGGGCTTTCGGACCGCTGATATTGCCGAAGGCGGGAATACCGTCAGCACAGTTGAAATGGGAGATGCGGTTGTCGCCGCGCTGCGTTCCCTGAAACCTGAATAGATTCGGATATTTAAGTTATCACCCGATAGAGATTTAACAGCAAATGAAACGAGTAGGATTTGTAGGATGGCGAGGCATGGTCGGATCGGTGCTGATGCAGCGCATGCGCGAAGAAAATGATTTTGACAAAATCGACGAGCCGGTGTTTTTTACGACCTCGCAGGTTGGCCAAAATGGGCCTGATATCGGTAAGGACGCACTGCCTTTACTGGATGCAACCAGCCTGAATGATCTCAGGTCGATGGACGCTATTGTGACTTGCCAGGGTGGTGATTACACCAATCAGGTTTATTCCGACTTGCGCGCCAGTGGCTGGAAAGGCTACTGGATCGATGCGGCATCGACCTTGCGCATGCAGGAGCACACGGTGATAGTGCTGGACCCGGTAAACCGCGCGGTTATTGATGCTGCCCTGGCAGCGGGGAAAAAGGATTTTATCGGTGGTAACTGTACGGTTAGTTTGATGATGCTCGGCATGGGCGGACTGTTCGAACATGACCTGGTTGACTGGATGAGTGTGATGACCTACCAGGCGGCTTCGGGTGGCGGCGCCAGACACATGCGAGAACTGCTTGCGCAAATGGGCAGTCTGCATGCGAGCGTTGCCGGTTTACTGGAAGATCCAGACTCGGCAATTCTGGAAATCGATCAATTGATTACCCAGCGCCTACAATCCCAGGCGTTACCCACAGAGCAATTTAGCGTACCACTTGCCGGCAGCCTGATCCCGTGGATAGATGCGCAATTGGACAACGGCCAGTCGAAGGAAGAGTGGAAGGCGGGTGCGGAAGCGAACAAGATTTTGGGCAATACCGACCAGTCGATCGCTATCGATGGCATTTGTGTTCGAATTGGCGCGATGCGGTCACATTCACAGGCTATCACGGTGAAATTGAAGCGCAATCTGCCGCTGGATGAAATTCGTCAAATGCTGGCCGAGTCAAACGACTGGGTCAAGGTGCTGCCGAATGATCGTGAAGTTTCCATGCGGGAATTATCCCCGGCCGCGGTGACCGGCTCATTAGATATACCGGTGGGCCGATTACGCAAAATGAATATGGGTGAAGAGTACCTTGCCGCATTTACGGTTGGCGATCAGTTGCTCTGGGGAGCCGCCGAACCCTTGCGTCGTATGCTGAATTTAGTGCTGGAGTATTAGTCGCCATCTCCGTCGTCCGCATCGCGATCACGCATGTCACTTGCATACATTCAGCTGTCTCTCGGGATTTAGGCTGTAATATAACTAATTATTGCTTCGGATATCTGTCTGAATGCCTTTAATCGGCTAAAAAATGCAACCGATAGTGGAGGTTTATAATCCTCTGCTGCTAGTTAAATTATTGATTGTAATCAATCATTTAACTCTATAGTGAGCCGGCTGGAAACCACCCGCCAACAATCCGGGTCAATCCGGTTGCGGATGACCGTAGAGTCATTGCGTTATGGATTGCCAAATAATTACGTGAATGTTTTAGATATTTTGCTAAAATCTTTTTTATAATCTATAGTTACCTTTACTAGTGAAAGTGCTTTCTTAAAAGTAAATTCTCTATCTACAACATAGGTGCATGGATTCTCTGCAGTTTTAATAAGAAATATGATAGGGAATATTGGAGACTAAACGTGCGTAAATTGGGACTATCTTTAACCTTCTGGTTGGCAGGCATCCTGCTGTCGACGAATAGTTTCGCACTGGGTTTGGGCGAAATCGAAGTTAATTCGTTTTTAAACCAGCCATTAGACGCGAAAATTGAAGTTATCTCTGCACGCAGCGGTGAGATTGACAACCTGCTTGTTACTCTTGCTTCACGAGATGCGTTTACGAAGGCGGGTTTATCACGGCCCCGAAGCCTCTCTGAATTACGATTCGCGGTACAGATAGACGAAGAAACGGGTACCGCCGTCGTACTGGTTACTACACGGTCAGCGGTAAAAGAACCGTTCCTCAATTTCCTCGTTGAAGCCGACTGGGCCAAGGGCCGGGTGTTAAGGGAATTTACCGTACTACTCGATCCGCCTTTTTATGCGGATACCCCGGTGCCTGCTGCATCCGGCGATCAGACTACTGTGACCCCCGAGTCATCCGTAGAGGCGCCATCTGCAGGCGTCATTGCCGATAGCGAGCCGATCGCCGATCCTGGTACAACTACTCCGGAAACATCAGATTCAGAGAGCTCTGAGTCTGTTGCTGCTTCTGACACGGTTACCACCGGGGCTATAGCTGCCCCCGCCACGTCTTCCGCACAGGCGCAGCAGTCGACGACCGGGCCGATTGCCGTATCCGAGGAACCCGAACCTGGCGCAACGAGTGAACAGGCAGAATTATTCGCCGACGAATCAGATAGCATGATGGGCGGTGACGTACATGTTATCAAGGGAGATACCTTGTGGAGTATCGCCGCTGCTGAGTTTAAGGATTCCGGCCACAGTATGAGCCAGGTGATGCTGGCGATACAGCGCATGAACCCAGAATCATTTGCTGAAAATAATATCAATATCTTGAAGGTTGGTACCGTTTTACGTGCCCCTACAGCGGAACAACTTGGCCGCATAAGCGAGCGCGAAGCACTTGCCGAAGTACTCGAGCAAAACGGCCTGTGGGATGGATATGTTGAACGTGTGAGCGAGACAACCCCTGTCTCTATGGCGGGCGATGGTGGTGATATCGATTCTGGAGATGCTGTTGCTGAAGAACAAAGCAACCTGAGTCTGTTAGCGCCTGGTGAAGGGGAATCCGATGCCGCTGGCACCACCCAGGGTGACGGTGAAGATAGTGACGCATTGAGCCGGAAGCTGGCCTTCGCCGAGGAAGAACTTGATGCCGCACAGATTGAAAACGCTGACCTGGAATCCAGAATTGCGGAGTTGGAAGCAACCCTGAGTAAGGTTCAGGAATTGCAAAAAATGATGGAGATCGAAGACGATAGCCTGGCCCAGTTGCAGGCGAACCAGAGTGAAGAAGCAGCGGCAACAGCCGCCGAAGAAATGGAGCAGGCCTCACTCGAAACGATCACCACGGAACAGCCCGCTGGTACCGACGAAACTTTGACCGAAGAAATGAATGCGGCTGACGAAGAAGCTTTACTCGAGGAGTTGCTTACAGAGGATTCAATGGCTGAGACAGAGGAGGTTGTAGAGCAAACCGAGCCGATCGAAGTAGTAGAAGAACAAACCAGCGTGACTCCGCCGCCGGCACCGGAAGTAATCCCCGAGCCGGTAGAGAGTTCAGAGTCTTTTCTGGATGGCATGCCGTCAATTGGCAATCTGTTGCAGAATCCGCTTTTACTGGGTGGATTGGGCGGAATTGTCCTGTTAGTGCTGGGTCTGGTTGGCTACAAGAAATGGAAAAGCAAGCAGGGCGTTGTCGATCTTGGTGAATCAGATGCAGGTGATTACAAGGCATCGGGCGAAGATAACACCATAATTGACGACGATGACCATCCGCCCGTCGAGCCCGAAGTCGAGGAACAGGACGAGCAGACTAATATTGTACCGCCGAATGCTGAAGAGTTGGTGGAAACAGAAGAGCCCGCCGCTGAAGAGTTGGACTTCTCGGCTACTGAAATTATCCCGGCGGAAAGCCTCGATGAAGCCCTGGCGAAGGAACCCGAGGCGTCGGCAGCCGAGCAGGAAGCAGAGGAGGAACAACAGGACGACACCTTAAACGAGGTTGATGTTTACCTGGCCTATGGTCTTTATGATAATGCCGAAGACTTGTTAAAGCAGAGCCTGGAAACTAATCCCGGCCGGGCTGATTACCGCGCCAAGTTACTGGATACTTACTTTGCCACAAAGAGTGTCGACGCGTTTGTAAAACAGGCTGAAGCCCTGAAAGGTATGGGTGATGCAGCAAGCCGACACTGGGATCGAGTACAGGTAATGGGTTTTGAATTAGCACCCGATAACGACCTGTTTTCCGGCGCCAAGGATAGTACTCTCAGTACCTCCGACCTGGGCATAGCTAAACCTGAAGCAGCTGACTTTGACCTGGGGTCAGGTGAAGGAGAGGCTGGAGAAACCGATTTCCTGTTGAGTGAAGAAATAGACGAATTTATCGATAGCGAGAGTTTTGTTGAGACCGTAACTCGCGAAGACCAGGTGGTCGAAATAGACGACGAAAGTCCACAAGCCGAAGCAGAGACAGATGATTTGAGTGATCTGGAATTTGGGTTTGATGGGGATGATGAAGAGAACATCGAGTCGAATGATAGTGAAGCCGAGGCTATGGATTTCGAATTACCCGATGATATGGGTGGCGAAGATACTGAATTGGCAGACGACCTGGGTGTCGATATCGATGATTCAGCCGAAGTTTCAGAAGATGTAGAGATGGACTTCGATATAGACGGGGCCTTAAGCCTCGATGATGAAGAAACACCGGAAGTTACCGCGGAATCCGATAGCGAGGATATACAGGCAACGGTTATTATCAAACCAGAGGCCTACCCGGAACTAGATGATATTCCTGATTTTGAAGAAACCGCTGAACTGGAAGATCCATCTGAAACAAATTTTGAAGTCGATATCCTGGAAGATACGTCTGAAACACAGTTAGAGACCGGGAGCGAAGAAGTTATTGAGGATATCGAGCCCAGAATTGAGGATATAACCGATATTGGCGGAATCAGTCTTGGCCTGGATGATCCCTCTGAAGCTAGTGAAGAAATCCTGGATATAGAGGATCAAACTGATATCAGCGAGATCGATCTTGGTGTCGACGATATTTCATCAGATGATATAGATGTCGATGCTGGTGATTTAGAGCTGGACCTTGACGCCGGGCCGGTCAAAACCGATACCTTTGCACCTGGTGATTTTGACGACCCCGATGAAATTGTTGCTGCGGAGACCGATATCACTGGCGTCAACATTGACGATATTGATGATCTGGTATTACCCGACGACGTTGATGAAGTTTCGACCAAACTTGATCTGGCTCGTGCATTTATCGACATGGGTGATGCAGAAGGCGCTCGCAGCAGTCTCGATGATGTGCTCAATGAAGGTAGTGACGAACAAAAAGCCGAGGCTGAAGAGTTAATGAAGCAGGTATAGTCCAGCCTGGTCTATCAACTCGTTTTCATCGGCGTGTCTATCTCAACTCGCGTTTTGAACCGGCGGCATCGCAATCGCGAATTTTCACATCATACACCCGGGTTCATAATATAATTCTCCTTTTATTAAATACCGTCGCCTGGCGTAAGTCTGGTTACAGTAGCTAGTCGGATGATTTTCATTGGGTAAATTTGCGGTAGGCATTGAATACGCCGGCACGGCCTACAGTGGTTGGCAAAGGCAAAAGCATGCGTTATCTATTCAACAGCATGTCGAAGAGGCGATCGGCTATGTGGCTAACCACAGGGTTCAGCTGGTATGTGCCGGCCGAACCGATGCCGGGGTCCATGCCATCGAACAGGTTGCACATTTCGAGTCAACCGCGAAACGTGACAACCGCTCCTGGATATTAGGCTCAAACTGTCAGTTGCCGAGCGATATTCGGATCAAATGGATAATACCCGTCGAGGGTGACTTCCACGCCCGATTCAGTGCTATCGCCAGGAGTTATCGTTACATAATAATCAATGTTGCCGTACCCAGCGCCCTGTTCCACGACCGTGCAGGCTGGGAATTTAGGCCCCTCGATCAGGTGTTGATGCACGAGGCTGCGCAAATTTTGGTCGGCGAACATGACTTCAGCGCATTTCGCGCAGCAGGCTGCCAGGCTAAATCATCGACCCGGCGTATTCACGAAATTAGCGTAGAACGACGTGGCGACCTGTTATTTCTGGATGTCAGGGCGAACGCGTTTTTGTATCACATGGTGCGAAACATAGTTGGTAGTTTGATGAGCGTAGGTCAGGGAGAGCGGTCGACTGATTGGTTCAAACGTGTATTCGCGGGCGGAGATCGTAATCTGGCCGCAGCGACAGCACCCGCTGCGGGGTTGTATCTTTTACGTGCTCATTATCCAGATGCATTTAAATTACCGTCTAATGGCAAAAAGCCGGTACTATTTTAGTACTATCCAGTGCTGTTACGATAGTATATAGAGTCTTTCAATAGTGACAGATCGAATAGCTTGCTTCGGGTAAGCACATACCAGCAGAGAGTAGCGAGCAATGAATCGCCGAACACGAATTAAAATTTGTGGCATTACCGAGATGGCAGACGCACTCCAGGTAGCGCAACTGGGCGGAGATGCAATTGGCCTCATATTTCATTCGAACAGCCCTCGTGCTGTCGAACTTGCAACTGCTGTTCGAATCCGACAGGCAATGCCGCCATTCGTGACTGTTACTGCTGTGTTGATGGATGAAAACGCTGACTGGGTAGAACAGGTGGTAGAGCAGGTCAAACCCGATTGCCTGCAATTTCATGGTCAGGAATCCGCCGACTTTTGTGCGCAATGGTCAAGGCCATATATCAAGGCTATTCCAATGCCCAGCGTCAGCGACGCGAAGGCTTATGCCGAACAATATCGAAGCGCGCAGGGCTTTTTGATGGATAGTAATGTAGCCGGATGTCAGGGTGGTTCCGGTGATACGTTTGACTGGTTGAAAATCCCTTCAAATTTTGACTTTCCGCTGGTGCTGGCTGGTGGATTAAATCCATCCAATGTATCGGCGGCTATTACTCAGGTTAACCCCTGGGCGGTTGACGTTATTAGTGGTGTAGAGAAATCCAGGGGTATCAAGGATGCCAACCTGATTGAACAGTTTTTCCACGAGGTCAGAAGTGCCGACCTCAACAGATGAAATCAAAGATGGGAAAACTCGTCGGCCATTGCTAGTATTGCCGATACTATCGTTGTAGGAATAGCATCAGTGAAACAAATTGAAATGACGCAAAACGATCAACAGCAAATCGAGTTCCAAACTGGTGGACTTTTGTATAAAAGAAAGCCCTTGATAGACTCCACTATAGAGAAGGTAGCATGAGCTGGTTCGAAAGTTTATTACCCTCGAAGATACGCACTTCCGGGATTAATGATAAAAAGAATGTACCGGAAGGTCTGTGGGCAAAATGTGATAATTGCGATGCGATTATCTACCGAGCCGAGCTTGAGCGAAATCAGGATGTTTGCACGAAGTGCGATCATCATATGCGAATCACCGCAAGGCAAAGGCTGGACCAGTTTCTTGATGAGGGCGATCGGGTCGAGATAGCCGAGAATTTAGAGCCCGAGGATATTCTTAAATTCAGAGATGATAAAAAATATAAGGACAGGCTAAACCAGGCGCAAAAAACGACGGGTGAAAAAGATGCTCTCATCGTTATGCGTGGCGAGGTCATGGGGGTTGATATGGTCGTTGCAGCCTTCGAATTTAAGTTCATGGGCGGTTCTATGGCGTCGGTGGTTGGCGAAAAGTTTGTTCGTGCGGTAAATACCTGTATCGAACATAATATCCCCCTGATATGTTTTACCGCCAGTGGTGGCGCGCGCATGCAGGAGGCCCTGTTTTCACTATTACAAATGGCAAAAACCAGTGCGGCGCTGACGCGACTGTCAAAGCGAGGTATTCCATACATCTGTGTTTTAACCGATCCGACAATGGGAGGAGTTTCGGCCAGTTTGGCAATGTTGGGTGATATCCATATCGCCGAACCCAATGCACTAATTGGGTTTGCGGGACCGCGTGTGATTGAGCAAACAGTACGTGAAACGCTACCCGATGGTTTTCAGCGCAGTGAATTCC